>NZ_BAAGPS010000005.1:525907-631239 GCF_054783935.1 Streptomyces pseudoechinosporeus | reverse complement strand
GGCCAGGGTCGTACGCCCGGCCTGCGACGGGCTGACGCACCGGCCCACGGCCCCGACCCACCACCCACCCAGGGGCGCGGGGAACGGCGCGACCAGCCACACTCAACCCGCAGCCGCCCAACCGCCGGAGGCACTTCCGCTCCGGTCAGCTGCGAACTGGAACACGAGGACCTCGCCCTCTCGAAGCTGCGCCCCTGGCCCGCCCCCGACGGCTCCGTCACGGAGAACATGGCGAACGCCCGGCGACTCTCGGACGACTGCGCGAGCAACGGCGGCGAGCTGATGCGTCACATCAGCACCGCCAACGAAGCCCGCGACCTCGACCGTATCCGCGCCGCGCTCGGCGAGCGGAAGCTCTCCGCGTGGGGTGTCTCGTACGGGACGTATGTCGGCGCCGTCTACAGCCAGTTGTTCCCGCACCGCACCGACCGCATCGTGCTGGACAGCAACGACAATCCCGATCCCGTCCGGGTGCAGCGTGCCTGGCTCGCCGCGTACGAGGTCGGAGTCGAGGACAACTTCCCGGAGTTCGCCAAGTGGGCGTCGGCGCCCGGCAATCCGGACCGGGTGGCCAGGACGGCGGCCGAAGTGCGGCCCCTGTTTTTGCGCCTCGCCGCACGCCTCGACCGCGAGCCGATCCCCTGGCCCGGCGCCAACCCGGAGGAGCTGAACGGCAACGTCCTGCGCCAGACCATGCTGGACACCCTTGCCGACCCCGACGACTATCCCGTCCTGGCCAAGCTGATCCTGGCCGCGAGGAAGGGGACGGTACCGCCCGCGCCCCCGGCGCCGCCCGAGTCGGTCCAGCAGAACGTCACCGCGGTCGGGGCCGCGACCATCTGCAACGACGCCGCATGGCCCAGGTCAACTGACGTGTACCAGAAGGGAGTCGACAAGAGCCGCGTCAAGTACCCGCTGACCGCCGGGATGCCGAGGAACGCGATGGTCTGCGCAGCCTGGCCGTACGAGCCGAAGGAGCCTCCGGTACACATCACCGACCGCGGCCCCTCCAACATCCTGCTCGTCCAGAACGAGCGTGACGTCGCCACTCCGCTGAGCGGCGCCCTGAAGCTCCGTAGCGCCCTCGGCGAGCGCGCCACCATGGTGACCGTGAACTCCACCGGCCATGACGCCTACCTCGCCAACGGCAACGAGTGCGGCGACCGGACCGTGTCCCGTTTCCTGGCCACGGGGGAGCGGCCGGGGCGGGACGTCTACTGCGACTGACGTCCGAGGCCGCGTCAGATGACCTCGGCGGCGCGGAGGCCCTCGATGGCCTCCGCGCTGTGTCCCAGTTCGGCCAGGATCCGTTCGGTGTGCTCGCCGACGGCGGGGACGGGGTCCATACGGGCGGGGGTGCCGGCCAGGTCCACCGGCGGCAGGAGCGTCGGCACCGCACCGCCGCCGGGAATCCGTACGTCCCTCCAGCGGTCCCGCGCGCTGAGCACGGGATGGGCGAGGAACTCCTCTACGTCGTTGACCCCGGCGTTCGCGATGCCCGCCTCGTCCAGCAGTTTCGTCACCTCGCGGCTGTCGGACCTGCCGAACCGCTCGGCCACGATCGCGTTGAGCTCGTCGCGGTGCGCCACTCGGTCCGAGCCGGTCGCGAACCGCGGGTCGTCGACGAGCTCCGGACGTTCCAGGAACCGTTCGCACAGCGCGACCCATTCGCGCTCGTTCTGGATCGAGAACAGCACGTCCTTGCCGTCGGCCGCGGTGAAGGCGCCGTACGGGGCGATGGTGGCGTGCTGGGTGCCGATGCGGGGCGGCTGGGTTCCGCCGTGGCGGGTGTAGTAGGCGGGCTGGCTCATCCACTCGGCCAGCGCTTCGAAGAGGGACACCTCCACGGCGCGGGCGACCCCGGTGGTCGCGCGGGTGTAGAGGGCGGTGAGGATTCCCGAGTACGCGTACATCCCCGCGGCGATATCGGCGACCGACACCCCGGCGCGGGCCGCTCCATGCTCGTTCCCGGTCAGCGAGACCAGGCCGGTCTGGCACTGCACGAGCAGGTCGTACGCCTTTCGGTTCGCCCACGGTCCGCTGCTCCCGTAACCGGAGATGGAGCAGGGGATGAGGGAGGGGTGCCGTTCGGCCAGGTCCGCCGCGCCCAGGCCCAGCCGGGCAGCCGCGCCCGGGGCCAGATTCTGTACGAACACATCGGCGCCGCCGAGCAGTTGCTCCAGGATCTTCCGCCCCTGCTGCGACTTCAGGTCGAGGGTCAGGGATTCCTTGGAGCGGTTGAGCCACACGAAATAGCTGGACTCTCCGTCGACCGTGGTGTCGTACCGTCGGGCGAAGTCCCCCTCCCCCGGCCGCTCCACCTTGATGACCCGCGCCCCGAGATCGGCCAGCTGGCGGGTGGCGAAGGGGGCGGCCACGGCCTGCTCGACGCTCACGACGGTGACGCCGGTGAGGGGGAGTTGGCCGGGGTGCTCGGTCACGAGGCCCTCCTGTTCGACGTATTCGACGTCTCGCCCGGCTGCCGGTCGGTGTCCGGTGTGTCCGGCAGCAGGTCGCGCAGGGCTTCGCATTGCTGGGGGCCGAGGGTGCGGGTGATGGCGTCGGTGACGGCGTTCGCGAGAGGGGCCGTGGTGTCGTTCAGGAGCCGGCGTGCCTTCTCGGTGAGGGTCACTTCGATGCCGCGCCTGTCGCCGCAGACCGAGCCCTTGGTGATCAGTCCGGCGTGCTGGAGGCAGGCGACCTGATACGTCAGCCGGGTCTTGGGGCGGCCCAGAAGTTCGGCGATCCGGGTCATCCGCAGGCCGCCTCCGGGCTGGTCGGCCAGCAGGCACAGGACGAGGAACTCGTCGTGCGAGATCCCGAGGGCGTCCTTGACGCGGGCGCGCAGCTGCTGCTCGACCGCGCCGGCGGCGGCCAGCAGATGCATCCAGGCGCGCAGCTCCGCCGGCAGCAGCCCGCTCTCGTCCGAGGGGTCGCGCTCGGGCAGGTCGGTGGGGGCGGTGGGGTCGGCCATGATGCCCCAGTCTACCTGTTGTCCAATTTTGAATTACGGGCTAGCGTGTGGCTATCCAAATTTGGACGACCCCCGTCATGGATACCCCCGTCAGGAGAAACCCCATGTCCGTCGCAGTCGAAACCGGTCTCTGGCAGCTCGACCCCGCCCGCTCCACCGTCGCCGTCCGGCAGAAGACGATGTGGGGCATGGTCACCGTGAACGGCACGTTCGCGGGGATCACGGGCGACGGAGAGGTCCGCCCCGACGGTTCCGCCAGTGGCACGGTGACTCTCGACGCCGCCTCCCTGGACACCAAGCACGAAAAGCGCGACAAGCACCTGCGCTCCGCCGACTTCTTCGACGTGGACCGGCACCCCACCATCACCTTCGCCGTACGCGGCTGCGTCCCGCGTACGGACGACACCGTCGAGGTCTCCGGCCAGCTGACCGTACGCGGCGTCAGCCGCCCCGTGTCCTTCACCGCCCGCGCCACCGACTCGTCAGCCGACGCGGTCACCCTGGCTGCCGAACTGACCGTCGACCGCACCGAGTTCGGCATCTCCTGGAACCAGATGGGCATGATGCGCGGCCTGACCACCATCACGACCAGCCTCCGCTTCGCCCGCGCGGCGGCCTGACGGACACGGAAGGCCGAGCCGGGGGCGGGCAACCTTTGCCCGCCCGGTGGCGACCCGTGAGTGAACCCCCGTCCCCCACCGGGAGGAATCACCATGGGCAAGTACCTTGCGCGTCTGCTGGCCGTCTTAGCCGTGCTCGTCGCTGCGGCCGGTGCGTTCGCTCCCCGTACCGAGGCTGCCGAGGAATGGGATCCGCCCGCGGAGCTGGTGCAGCCGCTGGGTGAGGTGTGGAACCACGTCGAGTCGACCTACCCCGACCTGTACGGCTTCCGTAACTACGGGTGGGACCAGGTCATGGCCAACAAGGGGAGCGTCAACTACTGCGTCCGCTGGGAGTCCGACGCCCCCGTCAGCACCGCGCTGCGCGATCGGATCCACGCCGCGCTGAAGAAGCAGTTCGGGAAGTGGATGGCCGCCATGGTCGACGGCGGTACGGGGCACAATGCGTGGCCGTACACCGAGGTTCCCGTCAACATCGTCGGCTGGGCCGTCAAGGACCGCTCCACCCTCCAGTGGACCGACAACTCCGTCGACATCTACACCGGAATGCTGGACGAGGGCGGAGCCCCGCAGTGTGCGCCCGACTGCGGCCGCTTCTTCCACCAGGACGGCGACTATTCGCAGTGCCCCGGCGGCCCCGCCCGCCACTACGACCAGTCACTGTGGCTGACCAAGGGGTTCCAGGGCGGTGCCGGCGGTGACTGGGGGCAACGGGTCGGGCAGGAGTACTTCACCGGTGCCCTGGACCAAGAGAACATCCACGTCTATCTGCACGAGGTCGGCCACACCTTCGGCCTCGACGACTTCTACGACTGGACCCCGACCGGCCAGTGCTGCTTCCTGATGAAGGCGGGCAGCGCCAGTCAGATCACGGAGTTCGACAAGTGGATGCTCCGCGACTTCTGGCGGCATCTGAAGAGCAGGTACGGCTACTGAGAGCTGAGATGCGTTGTCGTCAGCGGCCGGTGAGCCGGTGAGCCAGTGAGAGCGATGCCCCAATAGATCACCGTAAGGATCTGCTCGATACCGAACCCGCCGTGTACGTCAGTGCCGTATCGCCGTGGGAGATCGCGATCAAGCAGTCACTCGGGAAGCTGGAAGGCCCGGCAGACCTGGCCGAGCGGGTACGCGACAGCCAGTTCACCGGCCTGCCCATCACCGCCGGGCATGGGGTGCGGGCAGACCGGCTTCCGGCGCATCACCGGGACCCCTTCGACCGGATACTGGTCGCTCAGGCGCAGACCGAAGGGGTGACCCTGGTGACGCGGGACAAGTGGATCCCGCAGTACGACGTGCAGGTCATGCCCGTGTGAGGGGCGTTCCTGGCGTCGGCGGTCGTCACATCTGCGGCAGGCTCTCCCCCTGCACCGCCTGCACATCCAGCGACACCTTCAGCGTCGCGCCGACCGCCGCGATGCCGGCCCGTACGACCTGGTTGTAGTTCATCTCGAAGTCCTCGCGGCGCAGTTCCGTCGTGGCGCGGAACGCCGCCCGTACGCCGCCCCAGGCGTCGGGGCCCGTGCCCAGGTAGGCGAGGTCCAGGTCGACGGGGCGTGCGATGCCGTGCAGGGTGAGTTCGCCGTGGACGGTCCAGCGGTCAGGGCCGGCGGGGCTCAGGCCGGTGGAGTGGTACGTGATCTCCGGGCACCGTTCGGCGTCAAGGAAGTCCGGTGACCTGAGGTGGTCGTCGCGCATGGCGTTGCCGGTGTCGATCGAGGCGGCGCGGATGGACGCCTCGACCCGGGACTTGGCGGAGTCCTGCGCGATCTCGATACGCCCGCCGAAGTCGGTGAAGCGGCCGTGCACGCTGGACAGCCCCAGATGCTGGGCGACCGCCTCCACCAAGGAGTGCACCGGGTCGATCGTCCACGGCCCCGGCGGCGGCAGCTCGACGCCCGCCTGCCGGCCGAGGACGACCTGGCCGAGCTCCGCACGGCCGCTCGCTGTGACGAGCGCGGTCGAGGCGGCGGGCGCGTACCCCACCGCGGTGACGATCGCCGTGTACGAGCCGGGCTCGAGGTGCACGTCGTCCCTCACGGCGCCCTCGGCGTCCGCCTCGGCGCGCAGGATCTGCGTGCCCCTCATGTCGGTCACCGTGACCACCGCGTGCGGCACGGCCCAGCCGTCCCGGGTGCGTACCGATGCGCTGAGTGCCATCGCGTCTCTCGCCTCTTCCGTTCTCGTCCGTGCATGCTGGGTCCTGCTGGGCCGCCTCGTTGGGGCGAACTACTCGCCGGGGTGGGCGAGTTCGATGTCGTGGCCGTCCACGCCGCCGCCGGAGACGGTCACCCCGGTGGCCTTTGGCGGGTAGCCGGTCGCCATGACCGTGTACTCGCCGCTGTCCAGGTCGGAGAAGGCGTACGCCCCGTCGACGCCGGTCGTCGTCGTGGCGACCACGTTGCCCGCGGCGTCCATCAGCGTGACCCGCGCCTCGCTCAGCGGAACACCCCCACCGAGCACCGTGCCCCGTACGTGCGCACCGGGGTGCAATTCGACCTCGACCCGCGTGGCCCCGGTGACACCGATCTCGACGGGCAGGGCCAGCGGCCGGTGCTTGGCCGAGTTGACCGCGAGGGTCACCGTCCCCGGCACCAGGTCCGAGACGGTGAACTCACCCATGGCGTCCGTCTCCCCGGTGGCCAGCACATCCCCGCGGACATCGGTCACGATGACCACGGCCCCGGCGACCCGCACCCCGCTGTCCGCCGACCGCACCACCCCGGCAAGCCCGCTGGTGCCGCTCAGCAGTACGTCGTACGTCACCGGCGCATCGGCCACGACGACGGTCGAGGCCTGCGGCTGGTAGCCGTCGGCGGAGGCGATCAGGACGTACGAACCGGCGCCCGGTGCGTGCACACCGTACGAGCCGTCGCCCTGCGCGACCGACCGGCCGAGCTGCCGCCCCTCGAGCGAGATCAGCGTCACCGCGGCACCGGACACGGGCGCGCTCTCCGCGCCGCGGACGTGTCCGCGGACGATGAATCCGCTCGTACCGCCGTCGTCCGGGGCCGCCGCCTCCAGGGCCAGGGCCTGGCGGGGGCGCGGAAGGGCGACCGACGCGCTCGCCGCACCTGCGTCGTCCGTGGCCTCGTCCCCGTCCCCGGCCGGCGTCTTGGACGTCCCGTCCGCGAGCGGCTGCCGGCGCGGGATGAACGAGGCGACGAAGAAGGCGAGGAGGGCGGCGCCGACACCGATGGCCAGGACCGCCTTGAAGCCGTCCTCGGAAGGGAGGGCGGTGGAGCCGAAGGTGGTGGTCATCTGCGCCAGGATGACGCCGGCGACCGCACTGGCGACCGATGTACCGATGGACCGCATCAAGGTGTTGAGGCTGTTCGCGGCGCCCGTCTCGGACGCGGGCACGGCGCTCATGATCAGCGCGGGCATCGAGCCGTACGTGAAGCCGATACCGGCGCCGATGACGCAGGACACGAGGATGAAGTGCCAGACCTCGTCCATCAGCACGATGTTCAGTGCGTAGCCGCCGGCCACGATCAGGGAGCCGATCATCAGCGTCACCTTCGGGCCCTTGGCTTTGGAGACGGCCGCGGAGACCGGGGCCAGGGCCATCATCACCAGACCGGACGGCGCCATCACCAGACCGGCGGCGAGCAGCGACTGGCCCAGACCGTATCCGGTCGCCTCAGGCAACTGCAGGAGCTGCGGAATGACGAGGGACATCGCGAACATGGCGAAGCCGATGGCTATCGAGGCGAGGTTGGTGAACAGCACCTGACGGCGCGCGGTGGTCCGCAGGTCCACCAGTGGCTGGCTGACACGCAGTTCGAAGAAACCCCACACCAGCAGGATCACGACGGCCGCACCGAACAGGCCGAGGATGGTGCCGCTGTCCCAGCCCCAGTCCCCGCCCTTGGAGATCGCCAGCAGCAGGCACACGAGCCCCGCCGCCATCCCGACCGCACCGATCAGGTCGAACCGTCCTCCGGTGCGCACCCGGGACTCCGGTACGAGGGCCAGTACGAGCAGCAGGGCGACGACGCCCATGCCGGCCGAGGCCCAGAAGAGTACGTGCCAGTCGAAGTTGTCGGCGATGAGCGCGGCGGCGGGCAGGCCGAGGGCGCCGCCGACGCCGAGCGAGGCGCTCATCAGCGCGGTGGCGGAGCCGAGCCGTTCGGCGGGCAACTCGTCGCGCATGATGCTGATGCCGAGCGGGATGACACCGGCCGACAGGCCCTGCAACGCGCGCCCGACGATCATCGGGACCAGGGACTCGCTGAGCGCGGCCGTGACCGACCCGGCCACCAGCATGACCATGCTGACCAGCAGCATCCGGCGCTTGCCGTACATGTCTCCGAGCCGCCCCATCATCGGGGTCGCGACGGCGGCGGCGAGCAGGGTGGCGGTGACCGCCCAGGCGGTGTCGGACGCCGGGGCGTTCAGGAGGGTGGGCAACTCCGGAACGATCGGGATGACCAGGGTCTGCATCAACGAGACCACGATCCCGCCGAAGGCCAGCACCGCGACCACGACGTTCGGCCGCGGTGGGGCTGCCGCCCCGGTGGTGGCGGTGCGGGGTTGTGCGTGGGACATGGTCGGGCCTCCGGGTGGGCGGTCGGTATGCGCGATGACATAAAATGTAAGTACGTTGATTTAGTTAAGCAAGTTAAGAATCCGCAAGAGAGAAGCGGGACCCGACCGGATCCCGCTTCTCATACGTGCGTGAGTGCCTGTCAGCAGTCGGGGATGCCCTCGATCTTCTCGCCGCCGACCAGGTAGACGTTGCTGATGAACAGGCTGTCGCTGCCGCCCGGCTTCTCGACGAGCGTCCACCAGCTGCTGGTGCCCTGGCCCGGTTCGGTGACCGTGTCACCCTGCTTCTGGCAGAAGCCGATCAGCGTCTCCTGGGACACCTTCGCCGGCGAGGGCGAGTTGACGTAGGGCTCCACGTGCAGGCGTACGTTCGTCGCCCAGACGTAAACCTCCTTGGCCTGGGCGGACGCCCTGCCGGTGTCCGCGGCGAGGGCCTGCGGGCCGGTCAGGGCCAGCGCCCCGGCGGCGGCGATGCCCGCCATGACGGCGGCCTTGCGGCCGAGGGTTCCCTTGATGCGTGCCGTGCGTGTCTTCATGGTGTTCATCCCCCTTCGTTCTTTGCTCACATTCCGCATTCCGGAACGTTCGGCAGCTTGTTGTCCGGGTGGTCGACGTAGTAGCTCGCCATCCAGCCGAGCATGTCGCCGCGCTCGACGAGCACCCACCACTCGTTGCCGCCGACGACCTGACCCTGGTTCTGGCAGACCGCCTCGAAGGGCTGGTTCGGCTGCAACTGCCCGACGACGCGCGGGCAGTTCGCGGTCGACGGGTTGTTGTCGCAGGTGGCGACGTCGTTCGGGTTGTCGCGGACGTTCACGTCCGTCGCCCAGACGGTGAAGGTGGCCTGTGCGCCCGTGTCGGCGGCCGCGGCGGGTCCGGCCGTGGCGACGGAGCCCGCCAGGAGCGTCGCGGCGGCTGCCGCCCCGGCAAGTGCGGTACGTACCTTCATGTGCTTCTCCCCGTTGGTCGTTGACCGTGTGTGCCTTGCGCACGGGACACGACGGGGGAGGGCGCTTCGTATGACAGGGGTGAATGTGACGTGCGTCACCTGTCAATGGGGGCGGCCATAGCGGGCGCACAGGGGGGGCACAGGGGAACTCTGGTGGGGGGTGGGGCGTTCGAGCGGACAGAGTTCGGGAGCTGGGCTCGGTCTGGTTCTCGACGTCCCCAAGTGCACTACCAGTTCGCTGAGTTGCTGAGTTCACAGAGTTTCACCCCCACCTTCATGGAGGCCCGGAACATGTCCCCGAACCAAGCCCGGCCGTCTCGGCGCACCGTTCTCGGCGGGGCCGCCGCCGCGCTCACGCTGGCGGCCGGTGCCGGCACGGCCAGTGCCGCCGCCGGAACCGTAAAGAGTGCGTGGCCGACCGAGTTCCCGCTCCCGGACGGCTGGCTGCCCGAGGGCATCACCATCGGCAGAAAGCCGTACGCCTACATGGGCTCCCGCGCGAACGGCGCCGTCTACCGCACCGATCTGCGCACCGGCAAGGGCGGCGTCCTCTTCGAAGGAGCCACCGGTACGGCGTCCATCGGGCTGAAGCTGGACCACGACGGTCTGCTCTACCTCGCCGGAGGCGCCGGCGGCACCGCGCGCATCGTCGACTCCCGCAGCGGCAAGCTCAAGGCCACGTACCAACTGACCACCAACGCCGCCCCGTTCATCAACGACGTCATCCTGCTCGGCGACCGCGCCTGGTTCACCGACTCGCGTGGCGCCACACTGTACGGCGTACCTCGTGGCCGTGGCGGCGAGGTACGCAGCCTGCCGCTCGGCGGTGACTGGGTGCAGACGCCCGATGTGAACAACGCCAACGGCATCGTCGACACCCCGGACGGCCGCGGTCTGATCGTCGTCAAGAGCACGCCGGGCGAACTCTACCACGTGAACATCAAGACCGGTGCCGCGAAGAAGATCACGCTGAGCGGGCAGGCCGATGTCGCCAACGGCGACGGTCTGGTCCGTATAGGCCGCACCTTGTACGTCGTGCAGAACCGGCAGAACCTGATCAGTGTCTGGGACCTCGACGCGAAGGTCACCACGGCCACGCTGAAGCGGACGATCATCGATCCGCGGTTCGACGTACCGGCCACGGCCGCTCGCTGGGGGGACCGGCTTTATCTCGTCAACGCCCGGTTCACCAGCCCTCAGACGCCGGAGACGACGTTCAACGCCGTCGCCGTTCCCGCCTAGCCGGACAGAGGGTGTTCAGGCGCGGCGTCGTACGTCCTCCAGATAGCGGAGGACCGCGGCGACGCGCCTGTCCACCTGGTCGGTGGGGGACAGGTCGAGCTTGGCGAAGATGCTGCGGATGTGCTTGTGGACGGCGCCGTCCGTGACGACGAGGCGTTCGGCGATAGCGGAGTTGCCGAGGCCCTCGGCCATCAGGGCGAGTACGTCGCGTTCGCGCGGGCTGAGGCGTTCCAGGCGGCTGTCGTGGCGGCTGCGGGTGAAGAGCTGCGCGACGACCTCGGGGTCGATGGCGGTGCCCCCGGCCGCCACCCGCCGCAGGGCGTCCAGGAACTCCTCGACCCGCCCGACCCGCTCCTTGAGGAGGTAGCCGAGGCCGGTGACGCCGCCGGTGAGCAGCTCCGTGGCGAAGCTCTGCTCGACGTACGCGGACAGCACGAGCACGGCCAGGTCCGGCCGGCGGCGTCTGGCCTCGACCGCGGCGACGATGCCCTCGTCGGTGTGGGTCGGGGGCATCCGTACGTCGAGGATGGCGACATCGGGCTTGTGTACGTCGATGGCGTCGAGGATCCCGTCGGCCGTACCGGCGGTGCCCACCACGTCGAGCGCTTCCGCCCGCAGCAGCAGGGCGAGCCCTTCGCGCAGCAGGGGGTCGTCCTCGGCGATCACGATCCGCATGGGAGGTCCACCTCGAGGGTTGTGGGCCCGCCGGGCGGGCTGGTCAGGGTGAGGGTGCCGTCGTGGGCCGCGATGCGGCGGCGCATACCGGTCAGGCCCGAGCCGCCGGCCTCATCCGCGCCGCCCCGGCCGTCGTCCTTGATCTGCAGGTGCAGTCGGGCGTCGTGGCTGCGGACGGTGACGGTGGCATGCTGGGCCTGGCTGTGCTTGGCGATGTTGGTCAGGGCTTCGGCCACGATGAAGTAGGCGGTCGCCTCGACGGAGGCCGCACATCTCGCGGGCGTCTCGACGTCGACGCGGCAGGGCACCGGGCAGTCCGCGGCCAGCCCGTTCAGCGCGCCTTCGAGTCCCCGGTCGTCCAGTACCGGCGGCAGGATGCTCCGGGAGACCGAACGCAGTTCGGCCAGCGCTCCCTCGGCGGCGCTCTGGGCGCGTTCGAGGAGTTCGTCGGCGCCCGCCGGGTCGCGGGCCACCATACGGCGGGCGGCGCCGAGCAGGACGGTGACGTTGACGAGCCGGTTCTGGGTGCCGTCGTGCAACGAGCGCTCGATACGGCGCAGTTCGGTCGCGTGGGCGTCGAGGGCGGCAGCCCGGGTGGCGGTCAGCTCCGCGACCCGTAGCGAAAGATCCGCGTCGGGTCCTGCCGACAGGAGACGGCGTCCCGGCCGCGCCTGCAGCCGCGCCATGCCCGGCCCGAGCCCCACGATGATGGCGATCCAGGCCAGGCCCAACGGGGTCACGGCGAGGGCGTCCAGCCAGGTCTGCGCGTTGCCGAGCCCGATGGACGTGCTGTTCGCGTCCTCGGGTGCGAACGGCCACAGCAGCGGGAACGCGGTGTCGCGGATCGCGACGACCGGCAGGAGCACGCCGATCAGGCCCAGCAGCAGCCCCAGCGTCCCGTGCGTGGCCAGCCAGCCCAGCTCCCGCCGGGTGGTGGGGTCGGCGAGGGCCGGGCGCAGCTGAGCCGGTGCGGCTCCCGGGCCGATCAGCTCCGGGCCCCATCGGGTGAGCCGGTCGCGTTCGCGCTCGGCGACGGCGTGCAGGGCGCGCAGTGCGAAGGGCGCCATCAGCAGGCCCACTCCCACCAGCGAGGCCACGGCGGTGACGGTCACCAGGAGCAGGACGGCCAGCGCCAGCACGGCCGTACCGAATCCGCCGGCGAGCTTTTCGAGCGCCACGAGGGCGGCACCGGCCGACCGGACAACGATGTCCCGGATACGGGTTTTCGGGGCGCCGTCAGACGCGTACCGCTGGCTCGACATGTACTCCTCCTCGGGCAACGACCCTAAGGCGCCGATCAGTTGGCCGTCAGCTCAAGGCCCCAGGTAGTCCCAGAAGTACAGCCTGCTGTACCTCGAACCGGGCGGCAGGCGGGCTCGGCCGCGAGGGGTCGCGATTCATAGCGTCGGTGACGACAGCGGAAGCCTCCGCGAACCTTCGCGGCAACCGGAACAGGAGCACGAAAATGACCGACCTCAACCGCCTCACGCACTCCGCGACCGCCACCGAGCCGCACCCCGTCGTCACCGGGTCCGGCGTCACGCGCCCCCTCCTCTGGGTGGTGCTCGTGATCAGCGTGATCGGCAACGTGGTGGCCTCGTTCACCGCCGCCTTCACCCCGACGCACCTCGCGTGCAGCGCCGTCACCGCGGTCTGCCTGGCCGCGCTGGTCGTGCAGCGCCTGCGGAGTCGCCGATGAGCAGCTCCCGCTGAAGCACACGTCGGCCCGGAATGGTGGCGAGTCCGTCATTCCCGACTCTGTTGTCAGTGCTCGGCCCTACGGTTGTGGGCAGCCCTACGGTTGTGGGTGGGCTGAGGAGTCGATCGTGGGCTGAGGAGGGGGAGACGGGTGCGCAGGGTGCCGCCGGACATGTTCCGGTTCACTACGGGCGACCGGGCGGAGTTGTACGGGGCGATCCTGCGGGCGTTCGGAGCGGCCAACGAGCGCCTGGAGACGGCGCTGGGGCTGGATGACGTACGGATGCGACTGCGCACGGTGGGCTGGCTCGACGCGATCGCCGACGAAGATCTGCACGAGGCGCTGAAGCAGCTGCGCCAGTGGGAGCTGCTGGACGTCGTCCAGAACCACGCGGAGAACTACCGCACGGCCGAGGAGTACGAGCGGCGCAACCTCCAGTACTCCCTGACCCGGCGCGGTGAGGCCGCCTTCGCGGGTGTCCAGCACGCGCTGACGGTGCTCGCCTCGACGGGCGCCTTGCAGACGGCCGTACTGGAAGCGATCACCGACCGGCTCGACGAGTTGTACGGCCTGGCCGGTGAGCCGGCGTCGGTGGATCGGCGGATCTTCAGCACCCTGCAGGAGCTGGAGGGGCATCTCGAGGCCCTGCTGGACAACACCAGGGCGTTCAACGGCGAGCTTCAGCGGCTGCTGCGTGCCGAGGGCGCCGATCTGGGTGTGTTCCGGGAGGTGAAGGCGGCCACCGTGGCGTATCTCCAGGAGTTCCTGGTCAATCTTGATCAGCGCGGGCATGGGGTCGCCGAGGCCGTGGCCCGGGTGGAGGAGCGCGGGATCGCCGCTCTGCACGAACGGGCCCTGCGCGGGGCGGAGTTGCCGCCGGTGTCCGGTGAGGATCCGGGGCCGGCCTGGCTGGAGCGGCGGCGGGCGCGCTGGGCGGGGCTGCGGGCGTGGTTCCTGCCGGTGGACGGGGCCCGGCCGCGGGTGGACCAGCTGCATGACGTCGCCCGGCGGGCCATCGTCTCGCTGCTTCAGGTGCTTGACCGGATCACCGAGTCGCGCCGCCGGTCCTCCAGCGCCGTACAGGACTTCCGGGAGCTGGCGCGCTGGTTCGCGGCGGCCCCCGGGGAGGACGATCTCCACAGGCTGTGGACGGTGACCTTCGGACTCGGCCCGGCCCGCCATGCCCATCTCGCGCACCCCGACCCGGAGTTGGTCCCTTCGTCCCGGACGTGGGAGGAGGCGCCGCCGGTCGAGGTGTCGGCCCTGTTGCGTACGAGCGGTCGTACGGAGCGTTTCACCCGCACGGGCAGGGTGCGGGACGTCGCCGCCATCAAGGCCGCGCGGGCGGAGCGGGCCCGGCGGGAGCGCGCCGAGCTCCAGGAGGCATGGCGGACCCTGCGGACGGATGACGGTCCGCTGCGGCTGTCCGACTTCGGTGTGCTGGACGAGGCGTCCTTCGAGCGGCTGCTCGATCTGCTCGGCAGGGCCTTGTCGACGCGTCCGGACCGTTCGGGGGCGCGGCGGGCCGGGACTTCGGACGGGCGGGTGGAGATCACCCTGACGCCGCCCGCTGATGGACGGATCGCCGTACTGCGTACGGCGAAGGGGGAGTTGAGAGGACCGGACTATCTGGTGCACATCGACACGGTGGCTGGAGGAGACATGGGGGGCGGCACGGTGACCGGGGGAGGCGCGGCTGCGGCGCCGATCCTGCGGCCAAGTCCCCAGGGGATCATGGGACTTCAGGAGTCCGCAGGACGCCAGGAGGCCGCCGGATGAGCACCCTCGCCAATCAGCTGGTCGTCGCCGAGCGGGAGGAGGTCGCCCGGGGGATCCGTCTCCTGCTGGCGCGGCCGTTGATCACTGAGCGCGCCGACCCGGCCGCCTTCGACGTCGTCCGGCGCCGCAAGGAGCCGCTGACCAAGTGGTTCGACTACACCTGCGGCTGGAGCCTGGTCGTCGAGCCCAGGCGTGGTTACGCGCGACTCGTCAAGGTCCGCTCCACCGCCGACGCCTCGCGGCCGGCCCGGCGGCTGCGCTCGGGGCGGGCGCCGTTCGACCGCCGGCGCTATGTGCTGCTGTGCGTCGTGGCCGCCGAGTTGTTGTCCGTGCCGGTGACGACGATAGGGCTGCTCGCCGATCGCGTTGTCCAGGCCACCGCCGCCGATCCGGCACTCCCGTCCTTCGACACGTCCGGCAAACAGGAGCGGATGGCCTTCGTCGACGTACTGAAATTGCTGGAGTCGTACGGAGCGCTGCTGGCCGTCGACGGAGCGACGGACGCCTTCGTCGACTCGGCCGACGCGAAGGTGCTGTACCGCGTGGACGCCACGCTGCTGATGCGGCTGCCGGCGGCGCCCATCGGAGCCTCGCGGCTGTCCGTACCGCCGGACGAAGTGCCCCTGCGCTTCGAGGAGTTGATGACGGGGCTGACCCGGGAGCGGCGTTATGGCGGGGCGGCGTCCGGGGGCGAGCAGGCCGTCGCCTCCGAGACGCAGCGGAACCTGTGGCTGCGGCACTCCGTACTGCGCCGCCTCTTCGACGACCCGGTCCTCTACCGCGAGGACCTCACCGAGGACGAGCTGGCCTACGTGGCCTCCCCGACGGGCCGGCAGATCCTGCGCCGCTCGGTCGAGCAGGCGGGGTTCGTGCTGGAGGAGCGGGCGGAGGGGTTCCTGCTCATCGACCCGGACGCCGTCGCCACCGACGCCAGGTTTCCCGACGACTCGTCCACCGCCAGGGTCGCCGCGTTGCTGTTGCTGGAGCGGATCCATGATGTGCCCGGCGGGGCGACACCCGAGCAACTCGTCGCGATCGGCTCGGAGTTGCTGCGCAGGTTTCCGCGGTGGGCGAAGGCGTACCAGTCGGTGGACGGGGCCGGGCGGCTGGCCGACGACGCGGTGCGGGTCCTGTGCGACTTCGGTCTGGCGCAGCGCGTCGGCGCGCGTACGGTCGTGCGTCCGGCGGCTTCGCGGTACCGGGTCGTGGGGGCCACGACGACGGGCGAAGACGACACAGGCGATACGGGCCACACGGCCGGTTCAGGTGAGGGCGGATCTGTTGCAGTCGAGTCTGTTGCTGTCAAGGGAGGCTCGGGTTGAGCGTCACTGATCTTCCGGTGCGGACTGCGGGCGCCCCGGCCGAGGAGGCCGCAGGGGCCGGGGAGGACGTTCCTCCCTCGCGGCACCGCTGGCAGCCGTATCGCGCGGGCATCCTCAACGTCTGGCGCTACTACGACGAGACGTTCACCTTCCACCAGGGACGTCTGCTGCTGCGCGGGCAGAACGGCACGGGCAAGTCCAAGGCCCTGGAGCTGCTGCTGCCCTTCCTCTTCGACGCGAACCTGAGGCCCAACAGGCTGTCCACCTTCGGCGGTTCGGAACGCACCATGCACTGGAACCTCATGGGCGAGGGGGCGTCCGGCAAGACACGGGTGGGCTATGTGTGGATGGAGTTCGGCCGCCCCAAGGAAGGCAAGCAAGGCGGCGACGGCGGGACCGATTGGTTCTCCTGCGGAGCCCGTCTGCAGGCCAGCGTCCACACCAGCGGCGCGCACGCCGACTACTTCACGACCAGCCGGCGCATCGCCCGGCCCGGCGGCCTGTTCCTGGCCAACGATTCCGGCCAGCCGCTGACAAGGGCCGCCCTCGCGGACGCCCTGCAAGGGCACGGGGAGATCCACGCCTCGGCCGACAGCTACCGCACCACGGTCCGCCACACGCTTTTCGCGGGCATGGGCGAGCAGCGGTACGAGGCCCTGATCACCGCCCTGCTGCAACTGCGCCAGCCCAAGCTCTCCGAACGCCTTGACCCGTCCCTGCTCTCCTCCCTGCTCTCCCGGGCCCTGCCCCCGCTCGGGGAGGGAGAGATCAGCGAACTGGCCGAGGGCTTCGAGCGACTGGACCGGCAGCGTGAACAGCTGAAGCAGCTGGACGAGGAGGTCACGGCGGCGGGCACCATCGCGCACCGCCAGCGCGGCTATGCCCAGCGGGTCCTGCGCGCCGGTGCCGCGACCCTGATCTCGGCCACGACCGAGATGGACAACCTCACCCGGGTCGCGAAGGAGAGCACGGAGCAGCACGAACAGGCCCTGCGCGACCAGGAGTCGACGGCGCGGGCGCAGGACGAGTGCGAGCGGCGCGGGCAGGAGCTGGAGGCGGGCATCGAAGGCCTGGTGAACAGCGACGCCTACCAGCAGGGCGAAGAGCTCAGCCGGCTCCGCCGCAGTACGGAGGACGCCGAGGAGAAGGCGCGACGGCTGCGCACCACCGCCGAAAGCAAGCAGCGCCAGGCAAGCGACGACCGGGAACTCGCCGCCGAGGCCGAGCAGCGAGCCGATGCCGCCGAAGACCACGTACAGGAGGCGTCCGAGGACGCCCGGCAGGCGGCACGTACGGCCGGTCTGGAATCGGTGCACCTGGAAGCCGCGACGATGTTCGGCGCACCGACCGCCGCCTCCGCCGATTCCACGGGCCCCGGGGGCGAGGACCGGGTCCGGCGGCCCCGCCGTCTGCTGCGGGGTGCGGTCAGGGCTCGGCGGGACCAGATCACCGAGGTCTCGGCCGCCATAGACCGTCACGAACGGGCCGTGAGTGACCGCACGGCCGCCGAGACGTCGCTGGACGACGCCCGTCGCGCTCTCGCGGCAGCGGTCGTACGCAGGGACGAGGCGGCCCGCGCGTACGAGGAGGCGCTGGCCCGGCAGGCGGAGGGCCTGCGCGAGTGGGCCACGGGCTGTGTGGAGCTGCGGATCGACGACATCGAGGAGCTGGTCTCGCGGACGGCGGTCGAGAGCGACGTCATGTCCCTCGTCGAGTCCGCCGTACGCGGCGTGGAGCGGGACATCGCCGAGCGGGAGACGCGTACGGAGGCCGCCCGCGAGACCGCGCTGGCCGAGCGGTCCGCGCTCACCGACACCCTCGACACGCTTCGCCGCGAGGCCGATCTGCCCCCGGCCGTGCCGCCCACCCGCACCACGGAGCGCTCGACGATGATCGGTGCCCCGCTGTGGCGCCTGGTGGCCTTCCACGAGGACGTGCCGCCCGCCGTCCAGGCAGGTGTGGAGGCGGCGTTGGAGGCGTCGGGGCTGCTGGACGCGTGGGTGAGCCCGTACGACGGGATCGAGCTGCCCGGGCACGACACGCTGGCCGAGGCCGCCTGGGCGGTGCCCGCTCCGGGTCCTTCGCTTCTGGACGTACTGCGTCCCGAAGCCGGCGTCCCGGTGCCCGTCGACGCGATCGCCCGGCTGCTCGGCGGTATCGCGTACGGACCGCGGCTGCCCGAGCGGCACATGGCCGCGGTCGGCGCCGACGGCAGCTGGCGGCTGGCCTCCGCCACCGGCACGTGGAGCAAGAAGGAGCCCGCCCACATCGGCTCCCTCGCCCGGGAGCGCGCCAGACGGCGGCGGATCACCGAACTCACCGAGCGGCTTACCGAGGTGAACGGCACGATCGCCACGCTGGACGCGTCGGTGCGCGAACTGCGCGAGCGGCGCAGGCGTCTGGACGCCGACCTCGCGGCGCGTCCCCGGTACCGGAACCTCGACGAGCGGCGCCGGGACTGGGACCGGGCGGAGGAAGGGATCGGCGTCCGCGACGACGCCGTACGCACCGCTGCCGGGCTCCTGGAGGAACGGGAGGCGGCAGCACAGCAGGCCCTGCGTGCGCTGAGCCGGCTGTCCGCGGAGCACGGGCTTCCCACGGACAGCGGGCTGCTGGGGAATCTGTCGTCCGCTGTCGATACGTTCCGCGATCTGGCCGACGCCTGGGCGGACGCCCAGCTGCACTGGGCGTCCGCCGTCGGGCGGGCCGCGTCCGCCCGCGACCGGGCCGACCGCTCGGAGGAGAGTGCGCGGGAGCAGGCAGAAGAAGCAGAGGCCGCCGCGTCGGAGGCGGCGGGCCTCAGGGCGACGCTGGAGGCGGTGGAGAGCACCGTCGGCGAGGACTTCCGTCAGGTGGCCGCCCGGATCAGCGAGATGAGGGGCCAACTGCGCCTCAGCCGCGAGGAGTTCAAGGTCAAGGGCCGTCAGCTCCTGGAGCTGGAGCGGCGTATCGGCACGCTGACCGCGACGATGGCGCAGGACGCGGAGAAGCGCGACCAGGCCATCGCCACCAGGGATGCGGCGGGGCGGAGATTCAGGCGCCTGTGCCTGCTCGGCCTGCCCGAGGACGCGGGGATCGACCTCGAACTCAGCGGAGAGGACGGCACGCGCGCCACCCTGGAGGCGGCCCGTGCGGTGGCGGCGAAGTGGGCGAACATCCCGCACGAGGCCCGTAACCTCGGCGACGCCGTCAACCGGCTGTCCGAAGCGGTGCACGAGGCCCGGCAGTTCCTCGGCCGCCGCGCCGATCTGGACCTGGAGGCCGACGACGACGTACAGATCTTCACGGCCACGATGGACGGCGTACGCATCGGGGCGACGGAACTGCTCCACACCCTCACGGCCGAGCGCGACAGCAGCCGCGACGACATCACCGCCGCCGAACGGCGCCTGTTCGACCAGACGCTCACCGGAGACACCCGGCGCCATCTCGCCGCCCGGATCCGCCAGGCGGGCGAGCTGGTCGACCGGATGAACGGCCACCTGGAGCGGGTCCGTACCGCGTCGAACGTCGCTGTCCAGCTGGTGTGGCAGATCCACCCGGACCTCCCGCCCGGCACCCGTACCGCCCGCGAGCTGCTGCTCAAGGACCCCGGGCGGGTCACGGAAGCCGACCGGGAAGCGCTGCACGCCTTCTTCCGCGGCCGTATCGAGGAGGCCAAGGCCCGGAACACGGCGGCCACTTGGGAGGAGCAGCTCGCCGAGGTGCTCGACTACACCGCCTGGCACCAGTTCGTGGTCAGACTCGACCGGGCGAACGGCGCGGGCTGGCAGCCGCTGACCAAGAAGCTGCACGGAGCGCTGTCCGGCGGGGAGAAGGCGATCGCCCTGCATCTGCCGCTGTTCGCCGCTGTCGCCGCCCACTACGAAGCCGTGCCCGACGCGCCCCGGCCGATCCTCCTGGACGAGGTCTTCGTCGGCGTCGACACCGTCAACCGTGGCCAGGTCTTCGCCCTGCTCAGCGCGCTCGACCTCGACCTCATGCTGACGTCCGACCACGAGTGGGGCACCTACCGGGAGCTGCCCGGCATCGCGATCCACCAGCTGATCACGGGGGCGGACGGGGACGACGCGGTGACCAGTGCGCGGTTCGTGTGGAACGGGGTGGGTGTGGAGCCGGCCGAGGAGAGAGCCCCCGGGCGGGACGAGGCGGGAGCCCCTGGGCGGGACGAGGAGGGAGCCCTCGGGCGGGACGAGGAGGGAGCCCTCGGGTGAGCGGGATGAGGAGCCGTGCGCTGCGGCGCCCCGAGCTGCGTCCCCTCTGGCTGGCCGTCCACGACCGGCTGTCCTCCGGGCGGCCCGTCAGCCGGGTGCGCATCGGCCCGCTGGACGACGACCAGCGTGCGGCGCTGGCCGACCTGCTGGGCCTCGACCGGCTGCCGGACGCCCGGCCCTTCGTGGCGCTCGCCCGCCTCGAAGAGGCCGTCGCCGAGATCGACGGCCGTACGGTACGCGAGGTCGTCGCCGACCTCGTCGGCCCGCTCGACGACCGCGCCGCCGAGCGGCAGCGCGCGCAGGACGAACGGGCGGCGCTGTGGGCCTGGCTGGCGGCTCACGAGACGGTGCGCTCCCAGCCGGCGCTGGCCGACTGGGCCGCGTACTGCCGTAGCGGCGGTCTCGTCGACGGCTCGGTCGCCAGGACCCGTGACCTGCTCGCTTCGGCGCTGGCCGTGCTGGCCGCGCTGCCCGCCGAAGGAGAGCCGCTGCCGGTCTTCGCGGCGCGCCTGCTGCACGGCGACTCCCACGCCCTGGACGACGGCACCCGCCTTTCCACCCTCGTCCTACGGGCCCTGTCGACGATCTACGGCATCGACGCACCGGACAGCGCCCAGCAGCGACGTACGCTCTGGGCCCGGGCAGGCATCGCCGACGACGAACTCTCCGCCACCGTCCTCGCCGCCGGGCTCCGTCCCCTCGGGGACGGCATGCTCAGCCGTATCACGGGCATCTGCGCGGACACCGGACACGCGGCGTCCCTCACCCTGGCCCAGCTCCGGGACGCGGGGGCCTTCGGCTTCCCGCCCGCCGCAGCGGTGTACATCACGGAGAACCCCAGCGTCCTCGCCCTCGCCCTGCGCCGCTTCGGCCCGCGCTGCCCACCCCTGGTCTGCACCTCGGGCTGGCCCAACAGCGCGGTGATCCATCTGCTCCGGCTGCTCGCCGACCACGGAGCCGTCCTGCGCTACCACGGTGACTTCGACGGCGAGGGCGTACGCATCGCCGCGTACATCCTGGACAAAACCCCCGCCACCCCTTGGCGCATGACCACCGAGGACTACCGCAAGGCCCACGCCCGCGCCCCGCACGGACCGCCTCCGGGACGGCTGACCGAGGCCCCGTGGGACCCGGCGCTGACGCCCGCGATGTCGGAACACGGCACGTCCGTACTGGAGGAGATGGTCGCCGACTCGCTCCTCGGTGACCTGGCCGCGCTCGCCGAGCGCAAGGAGGCGGCGGGTCGCTGACGCGCCGCTGAGGAGCAGCCCCCGCCCCCATGGTGGGGCCAGCCCTACCTTCGGTTCGGGAGTGGGCGTCATCGTGTTTGTGGGCTGGTGGCGGCAGGGTTGGAGCCGGTTGATCCGAGAGGTTCACCGCTCCCACCTGCCGGAAGGAAACCGCCATGAACGCGGCCGACATACGCCGGACCTCGGCCGCCCCCGTACCTCCCGGCCCCCTCGCTTCCTTCGCCCGCTTCGTCCTGTGCGGCGGCGGGATCGGGGTCCTCTCCAGTGGTGCCGTGGGGCTGCTGGCCGCGTTGATGCCCTGGGTGGTGGCGAACGCCCTGGTCACCGTCGGCTCTACCCTCCTCTGCACGGAGCTGCACGCCCGCTTCACCTTCGGGGCCGGGCGGCGGGCCGGATGGCGTCAGCACTGGCAGTCCGCGGGATCGGCCACGGCCGCCTATCTGGTGACCTGTGCCGCGATGTTCGGTCTCCACACGGTGCAGTCGTCGCCCGGGGTACTGACCGAGCAGGCCGTGTACCTCAGCGCCGCCGGGCTTGCCGGAATCGGGCGGTTTCTGGTGCTGCGGCTGTACGTCTTCGCCTCAGCCCGTCGTGGTGAAGCCGTTCCTGACCTTGTCGAAGACGGGGCGGTAGGTGGCCCACTGGGCGTCCGGGGCCGAGAGGTAGATGTCGTACTCCTTGGCGCCCTCCCGGCCGTAACCGAGGTCGATGGCGCGGAACGCCCGCGCGCGGCCCTGGAACGTGAACTCCCATACCGCGGCGGGCTGTCCGCGGAACGTGGTCCTCTGCATGCGCAGTTTGCGGTACGAGTTCGGGTAGTTGACCTTGGTGTTGGCCTCGATGGTCTTGAAGTGCTCGACGGGGTGCGAGCCGGCGGGGTCCACGACGCCGATCGTGATGCCGGCCAGCTTGGTCGGGTCGGTGTAGGTGACCTCTTCGGTGGTCCTCTTGGCGGCCTTCCAGCCGTCCGGTACGGGGAAGGAGACGCCGAGGCGTTTGTCGCGGACCAGGTGGTATCCCTCGGGCACGGGCGGCGGCTTGTACGGCGGTGCGGTGGTCGGACCGGGGTTCCGCGCGGCGCCGTCGTCCGTCGCCCCGCCCTCGTACGCCGTCGCGTAGAGGGCGCCTGCGACGGCCGCGCCCGCGACCGTCGCGGCCACGGTGCTCCAGAGCAGGGCGCGGCGCTTGTGGCCCCGGCCACTGCCCCGGCTGCGTTCCCGGCCCCGACCGTCCCCGCCGGTGTCCGCCCAGGTGGGTCCGTCCGGCGCGTCCGACGCGCCCGGCACCTCTGACGCGTCCGGCACGTCCGGCCCCCGGCCCCGACCGGCTGCCGAGCCCGTCACCGAACCCGCCCCTGAACCAGTCACCGAGCCCGCGACCGAACCCGTCCGCGTCCCCGTCCTCGCGAACGCCGCCGACCGAAGCACCTCCGTCGGCTCCCCCGCCCGTACCGTCCGCAGCGCCCGCTCCGTCTGCTCCGCCGAAGGCCGCTCGTTCGGGTCCTTCACCAGCAACGCCTCGATGAGCGGCTCCAGCGCACCGGCCTGCGTCATCGGTCCCAGGGGGTCGGTGGCGATGGCGTACGCCGTCTCCATCGCCGTGGCCTTGCGGAACGGTGGCCGTCCCTCCACCACCTGGTGGAGCGTGGCGCCCAGCGCCCACAGGTCCGAGGCCGGTCCGGGGGTGAGGCCCCGCATCCGCTCGGGCGCCATGTAGTCGATCGAACCGACCATCTCGCCGGTCTTCGTCAGCGTCGAGGTGCCGACCGTCATCGCGATGCCGAAGTCGGTGAGGACCACGCGGCCGTCGGAGGCGAGCAGTACGTTGCCGGGCTTCACGTCGCGGTGCAGCACTCCGGCGGCGTGGGCTGCGCGCAGGGCGGCGATCATGCCGAGGCCGATCCGGGCCGCCTCCGCGGGCGGGAGGGTCCGCTCGCTCTTGAGCAGGTCGCCGAGTGTGACCGAGGGCACGTACTCCATGACGACGCAGGGCAGCCCCTCGTCGTCGACGACGTCGTGCACGACGACCACGTTGGGATGGGCGATACGGGCCGCGCTGCGCGCCTCGCGCCGCATGCGCTCGTACAGCGTGGCGAGTTCCTCGCCGGACAGGTGGTGCGTATGCAGTCGCTTCAGTGCGATCTGGCGGCCCAGGACCTCGTCCTCGGCGCGCCACACCGTGCCCATGCCGCCCCGGCCGATCCGCTCGGCCAGCCGGTACCGCCCGGCAACGAGCCGTCCCTCGTCCGACACCGCCCAGCCTCCGCCAATTTTGCTCACGTACATCACGTTCGATTTGCTTCGCCACGATAGCTGTCGCGCATGACGAGGAGAGGGCCGCGAGTACGTGGCCAACAGCACACGAACGTCAGGGCTGCCGGGACCATCAGGGCTTCCGCGACCGTCAGGCCTCCGCACCTCTGAGGACTGGCGCACCCCTCAGGACTTCTGCAAGCGCCAGGGCTTGTGCACCGCAGCCGCCGGAAACACCCCCCGAACCTCCCACCCGTGCCCGGCCCGCGGCCCCGCATGCAGCTCGCCCCCCAGCGCGGTGACCCGTTCCGTCAGTCCGACCAGGCCGAAGCCGCCGCCGTGTGCGGCGGCCGGGAGCTGGGTGCCGCCCCGCCCGTCGTCCGTCACCCTGACCTCCAGCCGGTCGCCGTCGTGGCGCACGCTCACGGTGATCTCGGTGGCGTCGGACGCGTGCCGCCGTACGTTGGTCAGGGCCTCCTGGACTACCCGGAAGGCCGCGGCCTGCACCTCGTGCGGGAGATCGTCGGGGAGTGCGGGATCGCGATGCAGGGTGACCTGCTGGCCGGGGGCGGCGAAGCCTTCGGTCAGTTCGGTGAGGCCCGCCAGGTCGCCCACCGGGCGGTGGTCGGCCGCCTCGGGCCCGGTGTCGCGGAGTACGCCGACGGTGCGGCGCATCGAGGCCAGGGCCTCCGTGGCCGCGCGTTCGATGCCCGCGAGGACGGGGTCGAGCTCGTCGGGCCGGGTGGCCGCCATCATGCGGGCCATCTGGGTCTGCACCAGGATGCCGGTGACGTGGTGGGCGACGAAGTCGTGCAGATCGGCGGCGATGGCGAAGCGTTCGCCCCGGCGGGTCTCGGTGACCGCCACCGTCCTGCGGTAGTCCAGCGATCGCAGGTAGCCCGCGAGTCCGGCGACGAGACCGATCAGGACCAGCCCCATCACCGCGAACGCCAGCGTCTCTTCCCGCCCCGGGTGGAAGTAGCGCATCGGCATGACAAGGAGCGCGCCGCCGTCCAGTACGGCGCAGGCCAGCACCCGGCGCGGCGGGCAGTGCCGTACGGCGATGAACAGCAGGCACAGCAGGATCATCGCCTCGCCCGGGCCGAACAGGGTCTCCCAGGGGACGAGCAGCGCGAGTGCCGTGTAGAGCAGCGACAGGAGGGCGGGAACGGTGGTGCGCACCTGCGGGGTGAGCCACTCCGGCCGACGCTCGGTCGGCCACAGCACGGCGGCGAGCCCGACGACCAGAAGCACCGCCTCCGGCAAGAGGCTGGGGCCGAAGAAAGTGGCCGCGTACAGCAGGTCGACGCCCGAGGCCGCGAGCAGGACGCCCACGGCGAAGCCCCGGAGGCAGCCACGGGCAGAAGGGGATCTCATGCCGAAAACGGTAGGTGAGGCCATCGCCGTCGTCCTCGGCCGAATGGCCGAGGAGCCGCCGCGCGGACCGTGCGATCCCTGACCGTTCGGCTGAGGCGCGCGCCCGGGCCCGCGGGCGAGGGTGGAGCCACTTCCTCCCGCTGGCCATCAGGAGTTCCTCTCCTGCGGCCAACAGGGGCTCCATTCCTCCGACTTCAGGAGTACGTGATGCAGCGCAAGTTCCTCATCGGCGTCATCGGCGGTGCGACGGCCGTGGTCGCCCTGGGCGGTGTCGGCACCTATCTGCTCTCCGGGACCGAGTCGACCACCTCCCTCGACGAATACAGCATGGTGACGGTGGACGGTCACAAGGCTCTGTCGCCGAACATCGTCGCGACCCGCACCCAGAGCAAGTACAACCCGCTGCCCTGGGTCGGGGAGAAGGTCACCGGCGTGACCTGCCCGACCGGACTGAAGGCGGTGGCCGGGGTCACCCTCACCTGCACCGCCAAGGACGACGCCGGCAAGAGCGTCTCCATCCCGGTGTCCGTGGTGAAGGCGACGGACTCCTCCATCACCTGGAAGTTCGAGCGCTGAGAAGCCATCTGAGAGAGGGCAGACACATTATGAGCACCGTCCTGGCCGGTCACGGCCTCATCAAGAAGTACGGCTCCACCATGGCTCTCGCGGGCGTGGACGTGGAGGTCCGCGAGCGCGACTCACTGGCGATCATGGGCCCGTCCGGCTCCGGCAAGTCGACCCTTCTCCATGTCCTCGCCGGGATCATCCGTCCGGACGGCGGCCAGGTGCTGGTGCGTGACGAGCGCATCGACAACCTCGGCGAGAACCGGCTCAGCGCCCTGCGCCGCAAGCGTTTCGGCTTCGTCTTCCAGTTCGGCCAGCTGCTGCCGGAGCTGCCCGCCGAGGAGAACGTCGCCCTACCGCTGATGCTGGAGGGCGTACCCCGTAAGGCAGCCGTCGAGCGGGCCCGCCGCTGGTTCGCGCCGCTCGGCCTCGACGGCCTGGAGGGCCGCCGCCCCGGCCAGCTGTCCGGCGGCCAGGCCCAGCGCGTCGCCATCGCCCGTGCACTCGTCATCGAACCGGACGTGGTCTTCGCCGACGAACCGACCGGCGCCCTGGACCAGAACACCAGCACCGAAGTCGTGCAGCTCCTCACCTCCGTCACCCGCTCCCAGGGCGCCGCCCTCGTGATGGTCACGCACGACGCCGACGTCGCCGCCCACTGCCACCGGATCCTCCAGGTACGGGACGGCCGGATCAGCGGCCACAGCCAGTACACGGTCGCCTGACCCGGCCCTCCCGGACACAGCCCGGATCCCAGCCAGTACACGGTCGCCCGCCCGACCCCCGTCACCACCCTCCCCGCCCCTCCCCTCCCGGAGACCTCATGCGTTCCCCTGTCCTGCCCCTGACCTGGCACCTCGCCCGGTCCTCCGGCCGCCGCGGCCTGCAGAGCCAGCTGCTCGCGGCCGGGGCCGCCGCCGTCGGCGCGTTCGTGATGCTGGTGATGGTCGCCGCCGCGCTCGGCTCCGGCGCCCGCGCCGACCACACGACCTGGCGCACCCCGGCCGCCGTACCCGCGAAGGAAGCGACCGCGGTCCAGGCCCTGGCCACGACGTACGTACGCGACGAGCCCGTCTCCGTCGTCTCGCTGGCCCAGCTGCCCGGCCGCGGGGCGACCAACGCGCCGCCCGGACTGAGCTCGTTCCCGAAGCAGGGCGAGATGTACGTCTCGCCCGCCCTGGCCGAGCTGATGCGGAAGCTGCCCGCCGGCCAACTGGCCGACCGTTTCCCGAAGGTGAAGTCGTACGGAACGATCGGCGCGGCCGGACTGGCCTCGCCCGACGAACTCGTCGCCGTCGTAGGACGTGCCCCGACCGACCCGGCGCTCTCCAAGGCGGCCGACGGCGGCAACTGGTACGACGAGGGACAGACCGAACGCGCCATGATCTCCGACTTCTCCGCGGCCAAGCCCAAGGCGACCCTGTCCACCGGGAGCGACCAGGGAGCAGTGCTGCTGGGCGTGGTGCTGCTGGTGATGCCCGTGGTCGTACTGGCTTCCGCGGCCGGGCGGCTGGGCGCGGCCCGGCGCGAACAGCGGCTCGCCGCACTGCGGTTGGCCGGGGCGACCCCGCGGCAGATCCTCGCGATGACCGCCGTCGAGGCGGCGGGCGTCGGCGCGGCCGGGGCCCTGGCGGGCGCGGTCGCGTACGGGGCGCTGCTGCCCGTCCTCGCCGAGATCCCGTACGGCGTCGGCGGCTGGTACACCGGTCAGCTGTGGGTGGGGCTGCCGTGGCTGGCGGCGGTGGTGGCGGCGGTCACCGTCCTCATCACCGTGAGCGCGGTGTCGATGCTGCGCCAGGTGGCGACCTCGCCGCTGGGTGTCGCCCAGCAGTCGAACCCGCGCCGCACCCGCGCGATCCGTCTCGTGCTGTTCGTCGGAGCCCTCATCTACATCTACATGAGCTCGGGCGGCGGCCAGTTGAACACTCGGCAGCTGATCACGCTCCTGATCCTGTTCTACGCCGCGTTCTGGCTGTTCGGCCCGTGGGTCGTGGACCGGCTGGGCCGGATCGTGGCCCGCTTCGCCCGCCGCCCGGCGACCCTGCTGGCCGCACGCAGGCTCAGCGACGACCCGCGCGGCGCCTGGCGCACCGTCAGCGGCCTGGTGCTGGCCGGGTTCGTGGCCGGCTTCTTCTCCGTCAGCCAGCTGGACATCGGCTTCGCCGACACTCCGGGCCAGGTCGGGGTGGTCACCTCGGACGCCGCCGCAGCCCGCCACACCGCCACCGAGGCCCGTACGCTGCTGCGCGAGGCGGGCATCCAGGCGAAGGTCACGATCCCGGGCGACGACAACTTCGACACCGTGCTGTTCGGCGAGGAGGGCGTGATCGCCCACGTCACCGGCGGCCCCGAGCAGATCGACGCCGCCGTCACCGCCCTGACCCCCGTCGCAGCGGGCGGCCTCCCCCTCACCCAGGACTACGTGAACGCGAGCGACGACACGATCACCGACCGCATCGCTGCGGCCAGCACCGCCACCCTGGCCCTGAGCTTCCTCATCGCCACCGCCTCCGCCGGCCTCACCGCCGCGGCGAACGTCCTCGACCGCCGCCGCGTCTACGGCCTGCTGCGGCTGTCCGGCACCCCGCTGAAGACCCTGGACCGCGCCAGGATCCGCGAAACAGTCCTCCCCCTGGTCGTCCTGGCCGGCGGCACCACGGCCATGGGCGTCTACGGCGCCTACCAACTCAACAAGCTGGCCGACTCCACCATCAACACCTCCGGCGCCATCCAACTCACCGTCTGCGTACTCCTCGGCGCGCTGGCGATGTTCATGGCGATCAGCGGCAGCAGGCCACTGCTGCGCAGGGTCACGGCGAATCCGGCGCAGACCGCCGACTGACGGTTCGCGTACGGCGTGGGGCCCGGGTCGTTGACCCGGGCCCCAGTTGCGTCCGATCGCGGACACAGACATAGGTACGGGTACTCAGGCGGCAGCCGCTCCCCGACGACATGGTTGACCTCAACAAACCGAGCAACACCACACCGTCTCAAAGGAGTTCAGAAATGGCTGCCTCGTCGCGTTCCCTGTCCCAGACCCTCCGCCACAACCTGGTGAACCCCGCTGCCCTCGGCTATCTGGCCCTCGTGGCCGCCGTCGGCGTCTGGGTCGGGCTGGACGCACTCTTCGTCGAGCACGCGGACGCCAGTCTCGCGGGAGTCTGGCTCTTCGTCGTCACCGCCCCGACCTCGCTGCTGTTCGCGGCCCTTCCCGGCGCGCTGTCCTTCGTCGGGGTCGCCGTCGGCGCCGTGACCCAGGCGTTCGCGCTCGGCGCCGCGTACCGCTGGTTCCGTGGGCGGCCCGCGCAGCGCGCCGGCATCAGCAATGCCTGACACGCGGTCCTCAAGTAACCGTCATCACCGAACACGACCCACCCACCGCATGACATCGGGCCCCGCCCGGGGGACAAGCAAGCACCAATCCCCCTGGGCGGGGCATCGATCTGCTCGGCTTGCCGCCGACCGGCACGGAGTGTTATCGGCCGAGGGCGCCGCCTGCCGCGATGAGTTCCGGCCGGGTCGGGAGTCTGTTCTGGTGAGTGTCGTAGGAGGTCGTACGACGCTGCCCGGCACGAGACACCACGGAGGACACCATGACGACCACACCGGACGACCCGACCACCGCGCTGCCCGGCCGGCCGCCCGTCGTTGACCTGGCCACCTGGCAGAGGGCCCGTGACGAGCTTCTGGTCCGCGAGAAGGCCCACACCCGCGAGGGCGACGCGATCGCCGCGGCCCGGCGGCGGCTGCCGATGGTGGAGTTCGACGGGACGGTCGAGGTCGTCGGACCCGACGGCCCGGTCCCGTTCCTGGACCTGTTCCAGGGTCGCGACGAGCTCGTGGTCTACCAGCACATGTGGTACGACGGCGCGCCGCACCAGGGGCAGTGCGAGGGCTGCACCACCACGGCCTGGCACCTGAAGGACGCCGTCTACCTCAACGCCCGCGGCGTCTCGTTCGCCATCCTGACCACGGGCCGCCCGGACGAGGTGGCCTCCTACGTCGAGTTCATGGGCTACACCCAGCCCTGGTACTCGGTGCGGGGTGTGGAGGCGCCGGTCGGCGGAGAAATGGGTTACCTCACCTGCTTCCTGCGCGACGGCGACCGCGTGTTCCTCACCTACTCCACGACGGGCCGTGGCAACGAGCGGGTCAACGGGTCCCTCGGCCTGCTCGACATGACGCCCTACGGCCGCGGTGAGGCGTGGGAGGACAACCCCGAGGGCTGGCCCGAGGGGCGCAGCCCGTGCTGGTCCTGGCGCTCGGACGCGGACGGGAACGCCACCTGGGGCCCGACCAGCCGCCCCGTGCCGCAGTGGACCCGCCCCGGCGCGACCCCCGTGGAGACCCTCGGCCGACACGGCCACCACCACTGACGCGTCTTCGTCGACGGCGTCGGCAAAAGGTGTTGGGGGCCGGGCGGAACCTCCGGACGATGCGAGGGTCCGCCCGCGCGCTCGGTCGGTGGGTGGTTCGCCCGGAACGTGAATCCGGCGGCGGGGAGTACCGGCGGGTGTGGGGGCAGGCCCGCAGAAAGCGTGAACGGTGACGTGGAGTATGCCCTTCAGGTGCTCAAACGAGCGATGCTTGAACACCGTGGGGAGAAATGCTCACGCCGTGGAACAGCACCCATGGGCCCACCACCGCGCCCACTGACCGACCGCCACATCCGGGGACACCACTGGTACGCCCTCCGCACGGACGATCAACCCTGCGGCCGGCACGGGCAGTTCATCCGAATCAGCGGTCAGAATCAGCGGTCTACGCTCTTGTCATGACGATCACGTACGAGTGGCGGGGCGACTTCGACAACGCAGCCGTCAATGCGCTGCATGCAGCGGGATTCGACCATCGGACCTCGGATATCGACTGGCTGGCCCGGGTGCGGGGTCACAGTCTCGGCTGGGTCTGTGCACGCCATGACGGTGATCTCGTCGGCTTCGTGAACGTCGCGTGGGACGGCGGTGTCCACGCGTTCATCCTGGACACCGTGGTCGCAGTGAGCCACCGCCGCTCCGGGATCGGAGCCGGGCTGGTCGCCGAGGCCGCCCGACAGGCCCGTACGGCCAAGTGCGAATGGCTACACGTCGACTTCGAGGACGACCTGCAGTCGTTCTACTTCGACGCCTGCGGGTTCAAGCCGACGACCGCGGGTCTCCTCGCGCTCTGAGCCGACCTCGCCGCATTGCGCCTGCCTGACGTGACAGGGCCCCTGTCAGGCACGACAGGGGCCACTTGGTCGGGGGACGCGTGGAGCTCAGACGGGGAACTGCCCGCCCTTGACGGCGTCGACGAACGAGGACCAGCCGCCCGTCGGGATGAGGAGGGCGGGGCCGTGGGGGTTCTTGGAGTCACGGACGGGGACGGTGCTGTGTCCGTCGATCACTTCGAGGCAGTCGCCGTTGCTGCCGCCGCTGTGGCTTGACTTGCGCCACCCGGTGAGGGCGGATGCGTCGGGGACGGTGCTGTGTCCGTCGATCACTTCGAGGCAGTCGCCGTTACCGCCTCCGCTGTAGCTGGACTTGCGCCACCCGGTCAGGGCGGACGCGTCGGGGATGGTGCGGTTACTGCTGCCCATGTTCATGTTCCTCTGCTGCCGCCCGTACAAGGGCTAGTGATTCCTTGTGCGACTCAGCGTCGCTCAGGGCCAGATCGTAGGCCGACTGGCAGCTGCTCACCAGGGCCGGGTCTTCCATCAGATGCCCGGTGCGCAGCCCTTCGACGTAGGCGACTGGCGGGGCGTCGGTGAAACGCATCAAGGAGACCATGCTCTCCATCAAGGCGTGCTCACCAGCCCCGAACGTCAGCACATGCAGCCGTAGACGTCCCGCCTCGGCCATGTCCGCGATCTTGTGAAGCTGTTCAGCCATCACATGCGGACCGCCGACTTTCCGTCGGAGTACCGCCTCGTCCAGCATCGTCCACACTACGGGGCCTGTTGGATCAGCAAGGATGCGAGCCCTCTCGAGGCGGTTGACGACGCGCTTGTCAAGGTCCTCCGGCCGGTAGTTCGGGCTCGAGGAACGGAAGACCGCACGCGCGTAGGCGTCGGTCTGCAACAGGCCTGGCACCAGCGAGAGGCCGTAGTGCTGGATCTGTGTGGCCAGCCGCTCCAACTCCGCCACAGGTCCGAAGTGGTCGGCGTACTTCGACTCAAGGTCCAGCAGCCAACGCTCGAAGAACCCGTCCGTCCCCAGCGCCTTGTCGATCCGCCTGGCGTCATCAGGGTTCGGCAACCGGCGACCCGCCTCGATATGGCTGATCAACGTGGGTGAACACACCACGATGTCACTCAACGCCTCCTGCGTTAGGCCCGCCGCCATGCGCCGGAGCCTCAGCTCCTCCCCGTACTTCTCCCTGGGTGAGCGTGGCTTACGCACCTGCGTCATGCGATCAACTCCCGTACTTGAAAGCCGCGTTGTCAGGCCCGACCTACTGGCAGGGTAGCGACGCCGACCACAGGCTGTGAGGGAAAGGTCACGCAACGAACACCCGTAGCCGCATCACCGGTCCAGGGGCGTGGCCGTCAACCACAAGGGAGTTGATGACATGACCCACGCTGTCGCGAGGCTGATCGAGCCGCTGCTGCGGCTCCTTTTGCCCGCCCGAGGTCGCCATCGGGCGACAGCCGCATCTCACAGGCCACGCCTCATCCACGGTGTAGAGGTGTCGGCATGACCGACCGCACTGACACCCCACGACTGCTTCCGTGGTCCACCCCGGAAGGCAGGCCCGCCTACCTCATCGGCGACGGCACGGGCTATCTCTCGCGCGTCGCGGACAACATCGAAAGCGTCCAGCTCGGCATGGCGGGCGACCTCCTCGACCACGCCGCCGACATGCTCACCGACCACACGGTCACCCCGGCCCAACTCCGGTTCCTGCTCGCGCGGATGACCGAGTCCCTGACCGACGTACATCGCATCGCGGAGAGCCGCGGCGCGCGCCTGCCGGAGCCCGCCTACGGCGACGATTTCACGTAGGCCGACGAGAACAGCAAAGTCAGCTTTAGTTTCACGCAGGTCTTCGACGCGAAACTAAAGCTGACTTTGAGTTTCCTGCTGGAGTGGATACGAGCTCAGAGACCGTACGGGCACCGGGAAAATCCCCGTTCAGGATGGCGAAACCTCCGGGCGCCTGGTCAGTGGGGTAATCAGGGGCGTGACGAGGCGTCACATGCGCTCGGGCGGTGGGCGCGGCAGCGGTCGCAACCCGTGCGCTCGCACGTTCAGGTGATCAACTGGGATCGCGCTGTCGGACGTGCGCCGGGGCGCCTATCCAGGACGCATGGATGAACTCCGCACCGCAGCCAGCCCTCATCGTCCGTTCTCCCGGCGGCAGTTCACGGCCGTGGCCGGTACCGCCGCGACCGTGACGGCGCTCGGTCCGGCCACGGCGGGCGAGGCCGCCGCGGCGCCGGCCGAGCCTCGACAGGCACCCTGCCCCCCGAGATCCACTGCCGACTGGACCACCTGTCTCGCGGTCGCCCGCGCGCTGCTGGTCGTCGACGACGACAACCGGCCGCTGGTGCCGACGTACAAGAAGATCCTCAACTCCGGTCTGCCCCGCCCGAAGACCAAGGGTGCCAAGAAGATCCTGGTGGTCGGTGCGGGCCCGGCCGGTCTTGTGGCGGCCTGGCTGCTCAAGCGGGCCGGGCATGACGTCACGCTGCTGGAGGCCAACGGCAACCGTGTCGGCGGCCGGATCAAGACCTTCCGGACCGGCGGGCACGAGCAGGCGGCGCAGCCGTTCGCCGATGCGCGGCAGTACGCCGAGGCCGGCGCCATGCGCATCCCCGGCAGCCATCCGCTGGTGATGAGCCTGATCGACCAACTCGGCGTCGAAAAGCGGCGGTTCCACCTCGTGGACGTCGACGGCGAGGGCAAGCCCGTCAACCATGCCTGGCTGCACGTCAACGGCATCCGCGTACGCCGCTCCGAGTACGCCAAGGCGCCCCGCAGGATCAACAGGTCCTTCGGGGTGCCGCGCAAGTACTGGGACACGCCCTCCAGCAAGATCCTGCGCGACGCCCTCGACCCCGTACGCGACGAGTTCAGCACGGCCGGTCCTGACGGCAAGCGCGTCGACAAGCCCATGCCCGAGCGGGTGCGCAGCTGGGCGCGGGTGATCCAGCGGTACGGCGACTGGTCCATGTACCGGTTCCTGACCGAGCGGGCAGGCCTCGACGAGCGCACCATCGATCTCGTCGGCACCCTGGAGAACCTGACCTCACGGCTGCCACTGTCCTTCGTCCACAGCTTCATCAGCCAGTCCCTGATCAGCCCGGACACCGAGTTCTGGGAGCTGGTCGGCGGCACGGCGACGCTCCCGGACGCGTTGCTGCGGGAGGTACGCGACCTGCTGCGCCTGGACCGGCGCGCGACGCACATCGAGTACTGGGATCCGGAGCGGCACGACGACCAGTCGCAGGTCCGCGCCGGTGGCCCGCACGTATGGATCGACACGGTGTCCGAGGGGCGGGACGGCAAGGTCGTACGGGAGGAGTTCACCGGCGACCTCGCGATCGTGACCGTGCCGTTCTCCGGGCTGCGGCAGGTGCAGGTCAGGCCGCTGATGACGTACGGCAAACGCCGTGCCGTCGCCGAGCTGCACTACGACAGCGCGACCAAGGTGCTCATCGAATTCGCCCGCCGCTGGTGGGAGTTCGACGAAGGTGACTGGAAGCGGGAGCTCGATGCCGTACGCCCCGGGCTGTACGACGACTACCGGCGCGGCAAGGCGCCCGCCGACGGGAGTCTGCTGGGCGCGCACCCCTCCGTCCCGTCCGGACACATCAGCGACGCCCAGCGCGCCCACTACACGGCCAACCGCTGGGCCGGCCGCGACCAGCCCGAGGCGGCGCACATCATCGGCGGCGGCTCCGTCTCCGACAACTCCAACCGCTTCATGATCAACCCCTCCCACCCGGTCCCCGGCAGCAAGGGAGGCGTCGTCCTCGCCTCCTACAGCTGGGCCGACGACGCCTCCCGCTGGGACTCGCTCGACGACGACGCCCGCTATCCGCATGCGCTGCGCGGGCTTCAGCAGGTGTACGGCCAGCGCGTCGAGGTCTTCTACACCGGCGCGGGCCGCACCCAGAGCTGGCTCCGCGACCCGTACGCGTACGGCGAGGCGTCCGTCCTCCTGCCCGGCCAGCACACCGAACTCCTCGCCGCCATCCGCGCCCCCGAGGGTCCGCTCCACTTCGCCGGCGACCACACCTCGGTCAAGCCGTCGTGGATCGAGGGGGCGCTGGAGTCCGGCGTACGGGCGGCACTCGAGGTGCACATGGCCTGACTGTTCCGTTTCTCGCGGCTCAGCGGCGGCGCATCAGGATCGCCGTGAACTGCTGTGACGTGCCCCAGGGGGTGCGGTGTTCTTCGCCCGCGGTGTCGACGAGTTCGTAGCCGGGGAACTGGGCGGCCAGCTCGGTGTGGGTGTAGCGGACGATCGGGAGGCCGCTGCAGGTGGTGGGGCCGTCGGGGCCGAAGGTCGCCACTACGAGCCGGCCGCCCGGGCGCAGGGAGCGGTTCAGGGAGGTCAGGTAGTCGGCGCGTTCGTCGGGCTCGGTGAGGAAGTGGTAGACGGCGCGGTCGTGCCACAGGGCGTACTCGCGGTCCATGCGCAGGTCGAGGACGTCGGCCACGGTGAGGGTGACGTCCGCGCCTGCCGGGCCGAGGCGGTCGCGGACCGTCCGGAGGGCGGTGGTGGACAGGTCCACGGCCGTGAGGTCGCGGTAGCCGCGTTCGAGCAGGTGGTCCACCAGGGTCGACCAGCCGGCGCCCACGTCGATGATCGGCTCGTCGAGGCCGACTCCGGCCTTGTCGACCAGGCCCAGGGAGAGTCCCGGGACCGACTGCCACCAGGAGACTCCGTCGACGTCCTTGCTGTGGTGGACCCCCTCCCAGAACTCCGTCCGGGTCGACGGGTCGTCGGGACGCTGGATGCCGTGGTCGGTCATGGTCCGACCGTAGACCTGGTGCGCCTGCCTCGGCACCCCGGACGGGCGCCGTCATGGTTCGGTAAGGATCCAGCCACTGCCTGTCGTGCTCGGCCATGGCTACGGTCGGACCATGGTCGAACTGACAGGTCTGGATCGGGCGTCGACTCCGCCGAATCCCCTCGGCGAAGTCGACGCCCTGGTCGACGGCGGCGACATGGACTGCGGCAGCGGTCTGCTGCTGCTGATCACCCGCGCGATGCGGCGGCTGAAGCCCGGCGACCTGCTCGGGGTACGCAGCGCGGAGGCGAGTGTGGACACCGATCTGCCGGTCTGGGCCGAGCTCGTCGGGCATGACGTCGTCACCCGGGTGGCCGAGTCGGACCAGGGGCCTTGGTGGTTCGCCGTGAGCAAGGTCGGCAAGGCCGGTGAGAGGGACAAGAGCAGTGGTACGGAGCAGCCGGGCACCGTTTTCAGCCAGGGTGAGCGGACGCCGGTCGGCCGACGGCTGTGGATCTACACCAACTTCGACTGCAACCTCGCCTGCGCCTACTGCTGCGCCGAGTCCTCCCCGAAGGCCGCCGCCCGGCGCTTCGACGCGGCCCTCGCCACCGTGGTGTTCGACGAGTTCAGGGCCCAGGGCGGCCGCGAGGTGTTCCTCACCGGCGGTGAGCCCTTCATGCACCCGGAGCTGGGCGCCCTCATCGAGGCGGCGGACGGCCTGGAACGCACCGTACTGACCAACGGAATGATCTTCGCGAAGGGCAACCGCCGGAAGACCCTCGAAAGCCTGGACCGCGACGTCGTCCTCCAGATCAGCCTCGACTCGGCCACCCCCGAACTGCACGACCGGCAGCGGGGCGCGGGCTCGTGGGCGCGGGCGTTCGACGGGATCGAGCTGGCGCGTTCGCTCGGGTTCCGGGTGCGGGTGGCCGCGACGCTGTACGACGAGGACCCCAAGGGCGTCGACGCGCTGCACCGGCGCCTCGACGACGCCCGCATCGCCCTGCCGGACCGGATCATCCGGCCGGTGGCCCAGGAGGGCTTCGCCGACAAGGGCGTACATGTGGCGCTCGAGAGCCTGGAGCCGGAGCCGACGCTCACCGTGGACGGCGCCTGGTGGCATCCGGTGGCGGTCACCAACCCGCATCTGCGGATCGCCGACGCCCCGCTGCCGCTCGCCGAGGTCTTCGGAGTCGTACGGGACACACTCGCCGTCCAGGACGCCGCCGACCGGTCGGGACGTGAGGTGTTCCGCTGTGCCTGATGCGCCCACCAGAACTCGTACGCCCCAACTCGCGCTCGTGCGCTGGCTGTTCGCCCCCGCGACCGACCCCGTCCCTCGTCAACAGGCCTTCGCCGCCGCCTTCCTGCGCATCCTGCTCGGGCTCATGTGGCTCTACAACGTGGCGTGGAAGCGGCCCCCGGACTTCGGGGAGAACACCAGCACCGGGCTCTACAAGTTCACGGCCTTCGCCGTGAGCGACCCGGTGCTGCCGCCGTACAGCTGGATCGTGGAACACGCCGTACTGCCCAATATCCAGGTCTTCGGCTGGGGGGTGCTGATCTCCGAGACCGCCCTCGCGGTGCTGCTGCTGTCGGGTGCCTGGGTGCGGCTCGCCGCGCTGCTCGGGGTGGCCCAGTCGCTGGCCATCGGCCTCTCGGTCGCCTATGGGCCGCACGAATGGCCATGGGCGTACTGGCTGATGATCGGCGCCCATGTGGTGATCCTGTTCTCCTCGGCGGGGCGGGCGTTCGCCGTCGACGCGGTGCGCTCCCGCCTCGGCTCCGCCCGGAACCTCGGCCTGGTGTGGGGCGCGGTCGCGGTGGTCGCGGGCGCCGTCACGGTGCTGGGCACAGCCGGTGACGATCCCCTCGACCCGCGCGGCTACATCCTCGGGTCCTCCGATCCGTCGATCAGCCTCGGCGCGTACAACCTCCTCGGCGGCCTCGTGCTGCTGGTGGCCGGCGCACTGGTGCTCGTGGCCACCTTCAGCCGGTTCGCCTTCCTCGGCTGGGCGGCGGCACTCGTCGGTGTGGCCGCCGCGCTGTCCCTGCACGCCCAGATCGGCTTCACCGATCCCTCCCTAGGCGGCACCGCGACCTCGGCGGCCTTCCTGTTGTCCGTCGCGGTGGTCGCGGTGACGGTCGCCGTCGCACCGGGGCGGGCGTCGCCGCGCGACTGAGCCCACCCAGGACCATCAGCAACGTCAGGAAGGCCAGGAAGTGTCCATGCCTGTACGACCGATGACCCGTCGTACGTTGCTCCTCGGCGCCGGAGCCACCGGAGCGACGGCCCTGCTGAGCGCCTGCGGCAGCGCAAGCGGGAGCGGCAGCGGGTCGGGTGCCCGACAGCTCGGGATCTCCGCCATCCCCGACCAGGACCCCGAACTCCTGAACCGGCTCTACCCGGCCGTGGCCGAGCGGTTCGCCGACGCGACCGGCCTGAAGGTCGCCTACCGCCCCGTCACCGACTACACCGCCGTAGTACGGGCCTTCGAGATCGGCGATATCCACCTGGCCTGGATGGGCGGGCTGACCGGCGTCCAGGCACGCGAGCGCGTACCGGGCGCCGCCGCCATCGCCCAACGCGACATCGACGCCGACTTCCACAGCCTGTTCATCGCCCACAAGGACTCGGGGCTGCGGCCGTTCGCCAAGGCGGACGGCCTGCGCGCCCTCGCGGGCCACACGCTCAGCTTCGGCAGCGAGACGTCCACCTCCGGGCGGCTCATGCCTCAGTACTTCATGCGGCAGGCCGGGCTCGAGCAGAGCGAACTGCGGGGGAAACCGGGTTTCTCCGGCTCCCACGACGCCACCATCGAGGTCGTCGCCCAGGGCAGCTTCGAGGCCGGGGCCGTCAACGAGCAGGTGTGGAAGGCCACGGTCGCGGCGAAGGAGGTCGACCTGAGCAAGGTGGTCGTGCTGTGGCGCACCCCCGGCTACGCCGACTACCACTGGCTCGTACGTCCCGATCTCGACGACACCTTCGGCGCCGGTACGCGGAAGAAGGTGCTGGACCTGCTCCTGGGGCTCGATCACCGCAACGCCGAGGATGCCGAGCTGTTGAAGCTCTTCGGCGCCAAGTCCTTCGTACGGGCCGGGAATTCCGCGTACGACCGGATCGAGGACGTGGCCCGTGAACTGGGGCTGCTGCGGTGAGCGGCACGTCGGGCGCCGCGCCCGTCGTCCAACTCCGCGGTGCGGGGCGCCGGTTCGGCTCGCACGAGGCGCTGCGCGAGCTGGACCTGACGATCCACGCCGGGGAACGGGTCGCCGTTCTCGGTACGAGCGGCGCTGGCAAAAGTACGCTCCTGGCCCTGCTCAACGGCTCGCTGGAACCGACCACGGGCACGGTGGAGGTCTTCGGTGAGGAACTCGCGGGGCTGACTGCCGCGCGGCGCCGGCACCTTCAGCGGCGTATCGGCTCGGTGAGCCAGCACCTCGCCCTGATCGAGCAGGTCCGCGTACTGCACAACGTCAACGCGGGCCGGCTCGGCCAGTGGAGCACCGCCCGCGCGCTGACCTCGCTCATCTGGCCGCGCTCGCTCGACGTGGTCCGGGACGCGCTCGACCGGGTCGACCTGGGCTGGGCCCTCCACGAACGCACCGAACGCCTCTCCGGCGGCGAGCGGCAACGGGTGGCGATCGCCCGGCTCCTGGTGCAGTCGCCGGAGCTGGTGGTGGCCGACGAGCCGGTGGCCAGCCTCGATCCGGTGCGAGCGGCGGGGGTCCTCGACCTGCTCGGTGCCGCTGATTTTCAGCCCGTACGCACGCTCGTCGTCAGCCTGCACCAGCCCGCGCTCGCCCGCGAGCACTGCACGCGCGTGGTGGGCCTGCGCGAGGGCCGCATCGTCCTCGACCGCCCGGCCGCCGAGGTGCCTGACTCGGCCCTGCACGATCTGTACGAGCTCGTATGACGCTCCAACTCGACGCTCCGCCCACGCCACCGACCGTGTCCTCGTCCGCGCCGGGGCGAAAGGCCGTGAGCGGGCGGAGGGTACGGCTCCGAAGGCTGGTAACGTTCGCGGCCGTGGCCGCGCTGCTGGTCTGGGCGACCTGGCGCGCGGTCCCCTCGGGCGGCGAGCTGGTCAACCGAGGCGGTCTCGCCCTGCTCGACGACGTCGCGGCGAGTGCGCTGCACCCCTCACTGGAGGCCGAGTTCCTCGCGGTGGTGCTGGAGGCGACGGCGACGACGCTGGCCCTGGCCCTGCTCGGGACGGTGGGGGCGCTGGTGCTGGGCCTGATCGGCGGCCTGGTCCTCAGCGACGTGGCATGGGGTGGCGAAAAGCTCCCCTGGCCGGTACGCATAGGGCGGCTGGTCCTGCGCGGCGCACTGGTGGCCGTTCGCTCGGTCCACGAGCTGGTGTGGGCGCTGTTCTTCGTGAGCGTGCTCGGTCTCGATCCGCTCGTCGCCGTCCTGGCGCTCGCCCTGCCCTTCGGCGCGCAGAGCGCCCAGGTCTTCGGGGAGACCTTCGATGCCGTGCCGGACGCCGCGCTGCGTTCGCTGCGCGCGGCCGGCGCCAAGCGGTGCTCCGCGCTGGCCTACGCGCTGCTGCCCGGCACCGCCCCACTGCTTCTGTCGTACTCCTTCTACCGGTTCGAGTGCGCCCTCAGGTCCGCGGTCGTGCTCGGGGTCGCGGGCGTCGGGGGCCTGGGATTCGAGCTCACGGTGAGCCTTCAGTCGCGTAACTGGGACGAGGTCTGGACGCTCGTCGCGGCGCTGCTGGCCCTCGCGGCGGTTGTCGAGCTGTGGAGCAGCCGCGTCCGCTCCGATGTCGCGGTGGTGACCTGCGCGGACTGGTCCGTGGGACGCGAGCAATCCCGCTCCGTCGGACGCGAGCGCTCCCGCGAGGCGGGCCGGTCGGTCGGACGCGAGCCGTCCCGCGAGGCGGATGAGCGCTCCCGCGACGCGGGCCGGTCGCCGCATGGCCTGTCCCGTACGACCCGCTGGTCGCTGGCCCTGGTGGTGCCGGCGATCCCGGTCGCCTGGTGGTGGTCCGGCCTCTCACCGGCCGGACTCGTCTCGGCCCGCACCCGGGAACTCGGCGGCCGGCTGCTGTCCGACCTGTGGCCGCCCGCACTCCCCGAGGGCGGCTGGCGGGCGCTGACCGGCGCCGCCCTGGACACCGTGGCGATGGCCGTACTCGCCATGGCCGTGGCGGTCGTGATCACCTTGGCCGTGGGCCCCTGGGCCACCCGCCCACGAGCCGACCGACGCGGCGCGGATGCCCGGGCTTCAGCCGCCCTGGCCCGGCGGGCCCTCTGGTGGACGACCCGCCTCCTGCTCCTGATCCTGCGGTCGATCCCCCCGACGGTGTGGGCGATCGTCGCCCTGCTGGCGCTCTTCCCGGGCGTACTGCCAGGCGCCCTCGCACTCGGCCTCTACACCGGCGGCATCCTCGCCCGCCTGGTCGCCGAAGCCTGGGAAACCATGGACCTGGGCCCCCGTGACTCCCTGCTGGGCGCCGGCGTCCCCCGCGCGGTCGCGTCCGTCGTCACCATGGTCCCGCCGTCCGCGAACCACCTGCTCACCTACACGCTCTACCGCTTCGAGATCTGCGTACGCGACACCGCCGTGGTCGGCGTCGTGGGCGCCGCGGGCCTGGGCCAGCTCCTCGGCGACCGCCTGGCGTCCTTCGACTTCCCGGTGGTCATGAGCGTCCTACTGGCGTCGCTGCTGGTCAGCCTGACCGTCGAGCTGCTGGGCCGCCGACTGCGCCGGGGCCTCCGGGGCTGAGCCCACCCCACCTCCACCATCTTCAAAGAACCTTCGCATTCGCGTATCCATCCATATCCGCCACAACCCGGAACCGATGGAACCGCTTGTCTCGTCCGTGCTCTCGCCGATACGGACCGTGGCCCCTACACTGCGCCATTCCGGCCCGAAAAGGTGGCCTGTGTGCGCGTTTGACATATGCCCCGGTCGCCGTATCGCAGGGAGAAACGCATGATCACCCTGACCATCCCAGCCATGATCACCTTTGGCGTGTTTCTGATAGCGATGGTCATGATCGGGGTCATGGCCCACGGGGAGACCAGCACTTTCGAGGACTTCAGCGTCGGCGGACGCCGGCTCACCGCCCCGGTGGCCGCCCTGTCCGCCGGAGCCAGCGACATGTCCGGCTGGCTGTTCCTGGGCCTCCCTGGCGCCGTGTACATGACCGGGATCGGGGCGACCTGGATCGCCGTAGGCCTGATCATCGGTACGTATCTGAACTGGCGGCTCGTCGCGCCCCGCCTGCGCACCTACACCGAGCAGGCCGGTAACTCCGTGACCCTGTCCTCGTACCTGGAGGAGCGTTTCGAGGACCGCAGCCACGTGCTCCGCTCGCTCTCGGCCGTCGTCACGGTGGTGTTCTTCACCGTCTACGTCGCCAGCGGACTGATCGCCGGCGGCCTCCTCTTCAACGAGATCTTCGGCGCCGACTTCGAGACCGGGCTCACCATCTTCGCCGTGGTGATCGTCGTCTACACCATCCTCGGCGGCTTCACGGCCCTGAGCATCACGCACTCCATCCAGGGCACGCTGATGTTCCTCGCGGCGATCGCCCTCCCCCTGATCGCCCTCTGGAAACTCGGCGGCCTCGGCGCCCTGCACGACGCGGTCACCGACGCGAGCCCCGCCCTGCTCGACCCGGCCGCCGAGGCATCGTTCGCGGACAACGTCTGGACGACCGGCGGCCCGCTCGGCACCGTCGCGATGATCTCGCTGCTCGCCTGGGGCCTCGGCTACTTCGGCCAGCCCCACATCCTGAGCCGCTTCATGAGCATCCGCAGCACCCGTGACATACCGCGGGCCCGCCGACTGGGGGTGAGCTGGGCGGTCGTCGTACTGGCGGGCGCCTCGTTCATAGGCCTTGCCGGGATCGCCGTACTCCCCGACCCGCTCGACAACCCCGAGACGGTCTTCATCGAACTGGCCACCCTGCTGGTCAACCCCTGGATCGCCGGAATCCTGCTGGTGGCGGTGCTCGCCGCGATCAAGTCCACGGTGGACAGCCAACTGCTGGTCTCGGCCACATCCCTCACCGAGGACTTCTACCGGGCCTTCCTCAACCGCCGGGCCTCCGACACCTCGCTGCTGCTCGTCGGCCGGCTGAGCGTGGTGGCCGTGGCGGTCGTCGCGTACGTGATCGCGCTGAGCGGCGGTGCCGTACTCGACATCGTCGCGTACGCCTGGGCCGGCTTCGGCGCGGCCTTCGGCCCGGTGGTCCTCCTGTCGCTGTACTGGCCGGGTATGACGGCGGCCGGAGCGAAGGCCGGCATGGTGACCGGCGCGCTGACGGTCTTCCTGTGGGACGACATCGACCCGCTCCTCGGCCCGCTGGAGACGGGCGTGTACGAGATGGTGCCCGGGGTGCTGGCCGCCACGGCCGCGGCCGTCGTCTTCGGCCGGTACGCCGGGCGTCCCCCGGCCCGTACCTGGAAGGGCACGATGGAGCATGCGACGCCGCTGCCGCGGGTGGGGCAGCGGGAGACGGCGACGGCTTACGACGCGGCGGGCGGGTACGGCGCGGCGGGGGGTTATGGCCCGGCGGGTGGGTACGGCACGGCGGAGGGCTACGGTCCGGCGGGCGGGTACGGGTCGGCTGGTGGCTATGGCACGGGGGCGTACGGGGAGCCGGGTTACGACGCTTCTCAAGGGGCGCCGCAGCATCAGGACTGGTGGCGCTCGTAGCGTTTTGCACTGATTCGGGAACCAGCCCGGCGAAGGCGCAGTCCATATCGATACCGGACTTTATGGCTCGTAGCGCACGGGGGAGAAGCGCTGATGAAGCTCAAACGGCCGTTACTCGCTGATGCCTTGTTCGCCCTGTTCTGCGTGGCGCTTTTCGCGATCATCGTGCTGGGCATCCTGGACAGGCTGGAGGTCGTCGACATCTCCTGGCTGGGGGACGGGGAGGGGCCGTCGTCCGGCGACGTCAATCCCGGCGGGTACAACCAGGGCCCCAACCATGTGCCCGCTCGCCCGGGCTCGGGCGCCGGCGGGGGCGCGCGTGGTCGCTGAGGGGCACGCCCCTGATGTGCGATCGTTTTCCGGTCACGGCGGGCGAACACGTCGTGCGAAGCGTGGCCGTCGCCTCCGGCGAGGGGGCGACGGCTTCCGGGAGGCCTGGGCTCAGGGCAGCAGGTCTTCGCCCGTGTCCTCGTAGTCCATCTCCTCGCCCTCGGGGTTCAGGGGGTCCTCGCCGATCAGGGCGAAGATGAGGTACGCGCCGTAAGGCGTGCCTTCGGCATCCTTCGAGTCCACGAAACCACCGGTGCCTTCGTCGTCGACCTCGAACTTCGCCGCGTCCATCCCCAGCCGCTCGATGAACGGCTTGACCGAGGCGCGCAGCCGGTCCGGCACGTCACCTGCTCCCGTAAGAGGGGAGACGAAGAGCAGGCTGGCTATGAAGCCTCGGCGCAGACCGTCCGGGCTTGCTTCCTCGAACTCCATTGCGCGAGGGCGGAGTTCAGCGACCAGGGGCAGCCAGGCGTGCAGCGCGGCCTCGGCGGTGGTCACCTCTTCCAGGTTGAAGCGGACGCGGAAGACCACGTCGTCAGGGGAGAACCGCATCAGTGGGTCACGTATCCCTTCTCCAACATGCCGGCGTGGAAGAAGTCCCCGCGGCCTCTACACACGTCAGCCTGCAGGAGCCCGCTCCCCCCCGCACGGTGAGACCGATCAGGTCTCGTCGCCCAGTACCTTCGCTGCTTCGCGTGGGTCCATCAGGTTGGACCAGGCCTGCTCGGCGGGTAGCAAGTCCCTTTCGGGCAAGGCGTATTCGGGATACCAGCCGTCCTTGTCGCAGCCCGGGACGTTGCCAAGGATCGCAGCGGCGAGGTTCGCCGGGACGGAGCCTGTGATCCGGACCGCGAGATACGTCTCATGCCCGTCGTCCGCGCGGACCTGCAGCCCGAGCGTGAAAGTGTCGAAGTCCTGCGCGTGCTCGCGGCCATCGCGCAAGGTCGCCTTGGCCAGCTCCAGGATGGCGGCGCGCAGCCGTCGCACGAACCGGACTCCGGCCTCAGCCTGGTAGCGAACGTGATCTTCGCGAGCCGGCAGCAGGTGCCCGGTGTATGTCGTGGTCTTCAGCCCGTCCGTATACGTGGCGTTGTAGCGGGCCCGAGCGGCCTTACCCTCAGCCTCCAAAGCGGCATAAAAATCGTCACTTGAGCCGTCCTCGCGGCGCCCGGCCGCGACGAGCCAGGGCAGGTCCGCGTCTATCCACACCGCACCGCGCCACCGCTGCACCTTGACCTTGAACAACACCTGGTCGTCAATGGCGCGAATCCTGTCGTGCTTGGTGTCATCCTCGGTGAACTGCTCCGCCGCCTTCGCCAGGATCGGATGCTCGATCTCTTCGAGCGGTGCGGTGACAGCTGGTACGGGCAGTTCCAGATCCTCGCGCAGGCATCGCAGCGTGGGACGGGCTGGGCGCATCTCTTTCCGATTCCGTTACTCGTCGATCCCGCCGACCGCGTCGATCTCCTCCGCGGTCAGCCCGGTCAGCAGCATTACGTCCGACTTCAGTGACCCGTCCAGCACCTGCAGCGCCTCGACCATGCCGACGCGCAAGTCTTCTCGCCGCTGTTCCAGGTAGACCCGCACTGCCTCGGCAACGAGGTCCTTCTTCGTCAGTCCCAGGAAGTGGGCACCCTGACTGATCAGCTTGTCCGTCTCCGGATCCACCTTCAGAGGAGCCTGCCGCGCCGTCTTAGCAGTCAATGTCATCACCTCAAGACCATAGTACCTAGGTACCTCAATTTGAAAACCGACCTGGAGGCGGCTCCGCCTGCCACCGCCGAAGCCGCCTCCTGCCAGGTACAGCCTGCTGTACCCGGCTCGGGGCATGCACGGCAACGATCTGTTGGCTCGTGGTTGGTGTGCTGAACACGTCGCATCAGCCGCCTTCGAAGAGACACCACGGTGAGTTCGCGAGCGCCCGTCACACCTGTCACCATCGACACCCGGTCGGCCCCACCGGCTCGAAGGAGGGCCGCGGCAGCCTGCAGGACCATCTGCGGGCCGAGCAGGGGCAGTTGGTGTCGGTGGCCGCCATTGGAGCGCCGGACGGTGAGCCTTCCGCACGGGTCTGGTTCACGTCTCGTTGGCTGGTGAGACCGGGTGTGGCGGATCGCCAGGGATCCGCCACATCGTCACCGGCGCACGGAGGTGCGCTGCCTTGCCATCCCCAACTCCAGCACCACCATCGGCACCAAGGCGATTCAGTGGACGTGCTCGACGAGCAACGACCAGAAGTGGGTCTGGTGACACCCGGACCGGCAACCCGGTGCGCGGATACTGAACGTCAGCGCGGCCCTCCCGGAAGGCCGCCCTTCGCGACTTCGACCGCTGCAGCACCAGCGAACGGGGTACTGCGCTCGAGGGACCTCGTGGAGTCGCAGCCCGCCGAACGCGTCGGCGGCGGCCGGGTGCGCGGTGGCGGCGCTGGTCAGTTGTGCGGTCCGGGAGAGGGAGTGGCGGTGAAGGGGTCCTTCAGCTCCATGAGCGCTCGCATCTGCTCACGGAGGGCGGTGAAAGCCTCGTCGAACGGGATTCCCTCGCGTTTCCAGTGGTACGGGGTCCGGGTACCGGCGGGGATCGTGCCCAGGTCCTGGTCCAGAGCGACCTCGACACCGACCTCCACAGCGCAGTGTTCAGGGCCGAGCAGGAGTGCTGCGTAGATGTCGACCACTCCGGCGTCGCCCTGCGGAGCGTCCTCACTGCGGTGGAATCGATACGAGGAAAGCAGCTCGAACCCAACGCTCTGTCGGGTCAGCAGTATCTGACTCAGTCCCCTGACGTCCTCGTCGGGCTCGAACTCCATCAGGATCTCTGCGGTGAACCGGTTGAGTTCGTCGTGGCAAGCGTTGAACTCTTCGAGGAACGCGAGGACGCTGGCGATTTCGAGCTGCTCGGGATTCCGGTGGCTGTCGTCGTGTTCCATATGTGCTCCGATCAAATGGTGGGGGATCCAGTGTCGGCCCCGAACGGAGGTCCCTGATCAGGTAGCGGTCCCAGATCTCCGCACCGCGGTAGGGACCGGAGCCGTCACTGTCGACTTGGGGCTCGTCGAAGCGGACCCAATAGACGAGCTCGCCTTCCCGTGCTGACGCGTGGTCCACCGGGAACGGCGGACGCAGATCGTCCACCGTTCCCCAGAACTCCACCGGCCACGGTCCGGCCCAGGCGGGATCCTGGATGACACGGACACGTGTGCCCACCGGCCAGGCGTTCGTCGGCCAGTCAGGGGAAGGCCGGGCTGCCTCCTTGTTCATCACTTGCCTCATTTCGTGGGTGATCGCACCGAGGCACTTCGAAACCCTCACCGGCCCACGCAGGCGCCGGTCAGCGCCACTCGGGCGGGATGTTGGCCACCTGCTTCAGCAGGTCCCAGTCCTTCGGCCGGAGTGTCGGGGAACACCACAGGGCACCGTTGCCGACCCAGTATCCGCGGAAGTTGCGGATCCCGCGCAGGCCCTCCCAGGTACCGGGGTCCCCCATGTCCTCGATGCCCGACTCGATTCCGCAGCACGGGCAGATGGCGCTGGTGGGGACGCTGTGCTCCCAGAAACGCTCCTCGTCGTATCCGCAGATACGACAGAAGTCCTCGGCGTCCTCTGCTTCCTCGGCTCCGCTGGTGTCCCGCTGATCTGTCATGACGTTCCTCGCCGCATTGCCGTGCCCATTACGGAGGCCGAACGCCCCGTGCCAGTCTCCGGCCCCATGCCTGGCCCGGTGCTTCGACGTAACGGTGGGTCAGCACGCACAGCGGCAACAGCACGGCGAAGAACGTCACTTCGAGTACGAGACTGTCGCGCCGCGACCGCCCGATCGTGCCGTCGCTCACCGCGAGCAGCACCGGGTGCACGAGGTAGACGGAGTAGCTGATCGTTCCCAGCCCGGTCAGCAGGCGCGGGATCCGCCGGCGGCGCAATGCCAGTCCGATGCCGAAGGTGAGCACGGCCAGCAGGAACGCCACGATCCAGCCGCGTCGGGTGAAGAGGGCGCCGTCGCCGTGCCCGTACGCACTCCCCACGGCACAGGCCACCACCACGGCGGCCGTGCAGGCCGCGTACCGCCAGGTGTTCTGACCGTGCTCGGCCTGGTAGATGGCGGTGCCGAGGAACATCACGGCGAGGATGACCAGGCCTTCCCACAGGGGGACCGTGCCGTTGAGAGGGACCAGGACGAGTGCCAGTACGCCGCCCAACCCGCCCCCGAACACGCGGAGTTGGGGTGAGCTGGCGCTCGCGCAGCAGATGGCGACCGCCATGGCGATGGAGGCGAGCGCGATCAGCGGGCCGGTGCCGATCGTGCCGGAGAGGGCGGAGGCCGGGAGCGTTGCCCCTGCTGTCACGCTCACGGCGGCAAGCGGCGCCAGGGTGACGGCGACCGCTGCCGAGCGCTGGTGCCGGCGGATCGTGAAGAGGGCGACGACCAGCAGGTAGAAGGCCATCTCGTACGAGAGCGTCCACAGGACGAGGAGGAGATTGGGCGTCCCCAGCAGTTCCTGAAGGAGGGTGATGTGGGCGAGGGCGACTGTGGTGGCGCTCTGTCCGCCGAAGTCGGTACGGATCTCCGCGATGCCGATCAGGTTGAGGGCGAGTACGGCGGTGACGACGGCCGCACACAGCGGGTAGATGCGGAAGGCCCGTCCGATCCAGAACGTCCGGACGCAGCCCCGGCGTTCGAGTGAGGCGGGGATGATGTAGCCGCTCACCAGGAAGAACACCATGATGCCGTAGCGGCTGGTGTTGAACTCCGGCATCAGCTCCTGCCGGAACTCCGGCATGAAGGCGTACGAGGAGTGGTCGAAGACCACGATGAGTGCGGCGATGCCGCGCAGGGCGTCGAGCCAGGCTGAGCGGGGAGGGTCGGTCGACGGATTAGCTTTGGGTAATCGTAAAGACACGAAGAGTGACAGTTCTGGGCATGGAGCAGCGGGGCGTAGGGGTTCCACGTAGATGCGCCTCGGCTAGTCCGTCGGCGAGTTGTCGGGCGGAGCGAGCTTCCCCGGGACGCAGCGCTTGACCTCGTGGCGCTTGATCTCGTCCCTGGTCACCGGCTTGGCGGTGTTCTCGAGGACCAGCTTGCTGCCCCGATCCAGGGTGGTTGACCAGGTGACGAGGCGTTCGGGGGCGCCCTGCTCATTGATCGCCGTAAGTTCAAGGGCAGCGTCGGTTCCCCACGACTTGGACGCGCAGGTGACCTCCACCTGAATGCCCCACGGACGCATTTGCCGCGCGAGTTCGTGCTGGGTCTCGATGTCGATGCGCCGGTCCTTGATGGTGAGCGTGACGCTGCCGTCGTCGTGGCGTTCCACCGCGTACGCCTTCGAGTCGGCCGCCGAACCGGGTACGAACACGACGGCGAGCCCGGCCAGCGCACAGGCCGCCGTAACGACGGCGATCCGGCGCGATGTGAACAGACGGCGCGCGGAGGAGGTCGGCTCGGGCTCGCGGAGTTCGATCTCCCGCTTCAGCTCGCCGAGCAGCCGGTCCTCGAAAGTCGGCCTCGTACTCATGCCTCTCCCCTGATGACGTACAGCAGTGATGCGTCCGGCGTCTCCGCGGCCTTGGAGTCCGCCTCGGCCTTGGAATACGCCTCCCCCCGCAGCGCCTTCCTCGCCCGGTGCAGTCGCACCCGAGCCGTGACCTGGCGGATCCCCAGCGCGGCAGCGGCCTCCGTGACCGTGAGCTGGTCCACCGCGATCAGCTCCATGACGGCCCGCTCGCCCTCGGGAAGCTTCGCGAGGGCGGCCAGTACGCGCCGCCCCGGGCTCTCCGCGTCGAGCTTGTCCTCGAGGCGGGCGATGTCGTCGGCTTCCAGCAGGCGTCTGCCGGATAAGCGCAGATCGCGTTCGGCCTCCCGGGCCACGCGACGGCGCTCCGACGAGACGACGTTGCGGGCGACGCCGTACAGCCAGGCCGTCTCGCTGCCGAGGCGCGGGCGGTAGGTGTGGGCCGAGTCGAGAACGGCGAGGAAGATCTCCGCCGTCAGGTCCGCTGCGGTGTGCGGATCGTCGACGCGCCGGGCCACGAAGCGCAGCACCGCGTCCACATGGCGCCGGTAGAACGCTTCGAAGAGCTCCGGGTCACGTGCCGCCGCGGCGGGCCCACCCGGTATCCGTTCCCGTTCCGCGCCATCCACTCGGCGGCTCCTTCTCCTCGGACGTTCGGCCGTACTCCGGGCTTGCTTCCTACGGCACTTCACCTGTTCTTGGTCCGGGGCGCGGAAAGCGTTACAGACGCTGCGTGGCGTTCGGGGCCTTCGTGGTGCTGGGCGCGTAACCGAGTCGGCCGCGGGTGGCGAGCAGCAGGACGAGGGCCGCGGCGGTGGAGCTGAGCAGGAGGGCGTGCGTCGTGTCGTCGGAGGACAGCGAGGGGAACATGTCCGACCAGGCGATGGAGATGTAGTTGTTGACACCGCAGTGCAGCAGCATCACCAGCGGCATGCTCCCGCCGGAGCGGTTGAACACCCAGGTCATGACGAAGCTGAGGGCGATCGCCGAGCCCACGAACTCCAGCGGCTTCGTGGCGTCCACGTCCGGCCAGCCACCCCAGTCGCTCAGGAACAGCGGCAGGTGCCAGGCACCCCAGAGGACACCGACGACGAGGGTGGCGATCACAGGGCCGTAGCGGCGCTGCATACGGGGCATGGCGAACTCGCGCCAGCCGGGCTCCTCGGCGAGCCCGGTCGTGATCATCTGCAGGACCAGGCCGGGCAGGAACGCGGCCAGCACGGCGGCGGACGGCATTGCGGGGCCGCGGTCGGCCAGTGCGACTGAGCTCAGGGTCAGCGCGGCGGGCACCGAGAACAGCACCACGGCGTACCAGCGCCAGCCGACCTTGAACTTGGTCATCCGACGGCGCCAGGCCCGCAGCCCCGGACGTCCCTCGGTGACGCCGGTCACCAGCAGGGCCGACGCGATCGGGCCGAGGTAGGCGCCGGGCAGCACGCCGAGGAGCTGGCTGCTGCCGTCGGCCCCGGGGAAGGCGAAGTGCCAGACGCCCAGTCCGTTCTCGGACAGTACGTACGGTGTCCACGCCGCCCAACTCAGCAGATAGGCCAGCGAGAAGAACCAGGTCAACGGGCGGCGGCGGAGGCTGTCCCGCAGACTGCCGCGGTCGCCCTTCGGCCCGGTGGGTGCCGGTCGGATGTCGATGCTGACGGGTGTGACGTGTGCTCGCGAACTCACCGTGGTGCCCCTTCGGAGACGGCTGATGTGACGTGTTCAGCACACCAACCACGGGCCCACAGATCATTGCCGCGCACGCCCTAACCGCCGGTACAGCAGGCTGTACCGGCGGTTGGCGCCCGAAGGACCCGAAGGGGAGGAGTCAGATGACGAAGAGGGACCTCGTTGTCGAGGCGATAGGAAGCCGGCTGTCCACCATGGGTAGACCAGCCGAGAAGATGAGTACGACGACTCAGGCCCGGTCGGCGCCTGTCCGCGACGATGAAGATCAACATTGTCGAGACCGGGAGCACGCTCATGCTCAGCCGCATCGCCGACATCCTGGTTCCCACCGTCGGCCGCCTGTCGGTGACCACCGACCCCGGCGCCGAACTCGCGCCGGGCAGCATCATCGCCGCCAACCACACTTCCCTCGCCGACCCCGCCATCGTGGTCGCCGCCCTGCACAGCCTCGGCGCCGAGCCGGTCATCATGGCGGCCGCAGGACTGTGGCGCGTCCCGCTGCTGGGGCGCGCTCTCGCCCGCGAAGGACACATCCCCGTCTTCCGCGGAGACCAGCGCGCCGCAGGCGCGCTGGACCTTGCGGCAGGAGCCCTGGAGCAGGGACGGCTGGTCCTCATCTACGCCGAGGGGGGCCTGCCCCGTCGCAAGGACGCTGCGGAAGCGGCACCCGGCACCTTCCACAGCGGCCTGGCCCGGCTCGCCGAGCGCACCGGCGCCCCCGTCGTACCCGTGGGCCAGGCCGGTGCCCGCCGGGTCACCTCGGGCAGCGCCGTCAAGCAGCTCGCCGGCCTCGTCACAGCCCCTCTGCGCCGGCCGGACCTGCACGTGCACGTGGGCGCGCCGCTGGAGCTGACCGGCGACCGCATCGCAGGTACGGCACGGGCCCGCACCGCGGTGACCACCGCATGGCGGAGGGCCGCCTCCCATCTGGGCGAGCCCGCCGCACTTGCCGCATAGGCCCTACCGCCCGCCGCGGCAGGCGGACAGCGCCATGAAGCCGAGCACGGCCCAGTCCGCCGGGTGGGCGATCAACTTGCGCAGGCGTCAGCTCGCTCGCGACGTCACCGCCGCCCTGTCCACCCGCCCGGCTGCCCACCGGTCTGCCTCAACCCGTCCGGCCGGGACCGCACCTGGCGGTTCGGGCCGATGACGGCCGAGACCGCGACCATCGTCGAGGCCCGACCGCGGACCTGCCGGCCTGGACCACCGGCCGGGCGCCACGCCCCGAGCCGGTGACCCTTCCGCCCTGGCTGTGACCGTCCGCTCGTAAACGCGTGAGAGCGGTCCGGTCACCGACGGCGGTACGCGCCGTCAGAGGCCGAACTCCTGGGCGGACAGCCCGAGTACCGAGCACGCCTCACGCAGGACCTGCTCCTCGGGGGGCGAGATGTACCCGTCCGCACCCGCCACGACGAAGCCGGTCTGCACGACCGCCCTGGCCTCCGTCGGCTTCTTCGCGGCCTTGGCGATCTCCTGCAGAACCTCGGCCTTGCCCTGCTGGAAGTTGAACGCGAGCTGGTCGACATGCTTGTTGAAGCGCTGCCGCAGCTGCTCCGGCGGGAAGTTCTGCAAGACGTCGTTCTGCACGATCAGCGACTCCACGTGCTGCCGCTCGGCCGGGTCGACATTCCCGTCGGCTGCGGCGACCAGTGCGCACATGGCCATGCTGGCGTCTCGGTAGGAGCCGCTCTTCAACTCAGTCTTGAGGGAGGTGAGCTGGGACTTGAGCATGCTCACCATCTGAGCCTTCGACCCCCCGGAGGACCGTGAGCCGCTCCGCCCGTGTCCACCGGCGCCCCTGGCCCCCTGCGCCTGCTGCAGACCCTTGGCCTGGTCCTTGATCTTGTCCCACATCGCCATCCGTGCCACCTCGGCCTAAGCCCATGTCGTTTGTCGCTACGGTCGTCCGCGTGCGTTCCGCACGTCCTTTCTGCCAACTCCCCCCAGCCCACCGAAGTTCCATGGTCCGTCCACAACGGACGGCAGCGGGCGACAAAAGGAAAGGCAAGGAGGGTCACCCACTCCTTGCCACTCTCAACGTATAGCGCAGTGGGGGGCTTGCGGCAAGACCCCCGTCGTACCGCAGAATTACCCGGCCAAGGCCAGGACCTGCGGAAATGGGGGATTTCATGATCGACGTGATCGTTGCCGGCGGCGGACCGACCGGCTTGATGCTCGCAGCCGAGCTGCGACTGCACGGCGTGCACGTGGTCGTGCTGGAGAAGGAGGCGGAGCCGACGCCGGTGGTCCGCGCGCTCGGCCTGCACGTGCGGAGCATCGAGGTGATGGACCAGCGCGGTCTGCTGGAGCGGTTCCTCGCGCTCGGCCGGCAATACCCGGTCGGTGGTTTCTTCGCCGGCATCCCCAAGCCGTCGCCGGACCGGCTGGACACCGCACATGCGTACGTCCTCGGCATCCCGCAGCCCGCCACCGACCGCCTGCTGGCCGAGCGAGCCACCGAGCTCGGCGCCGAGATCCGGCGCGGCTGCGAACTGGTCGGGCTGAGCCAGGACGAGGACGGGGTGACCGCCGAGCTGGCCGACCGCACGCGGCTGCGCTCGCGCTACCTCGTCGGCTGCGACGGCGGCCGCAGCACGGTACGCAAGCTGCTCGGCGTCGGCTTCCCCGGCGAGCCCAGCGCGGTCGAGACGCTGCTGGGCGAGATGGAGGTGACCGAGGACCCGGAGACGATTGCTGCCATCGTCGCGGAAGTCCGCGAGACCCAGAAGCGGTTCGGCCTCGGGCCCCTCGGGAACGGGGCGTACCGCGTCGTCGTACCCGCCGAGGGGGTGGCCGAGGACCGTACGGTCCCGCCGACCCTCGAGGAGTTCAAGCAACAGCTACGGGCGTACGCCGGCACTGACTTCGGCGTGCACTCACCGCGCTGGCTGTCCCGTTTCGGCGACGGCACCCGGCTGGCCGAGAGGTACCGAGTCGGCCGGGTGCTCCTTGCCGGCGACGCGGCGCACATCCACCCGCCGCTGGGCGGACAGGGCCTCAACCTCGGCATCCAGGACGCGTTCAACCTCGGCTGGAAACTGGCCGCCGAGGTCGGCGGCTGGGCACCGGAGGGGCTGCTGGACAGCTACCACACCGAACGGCACCCGGTGGCCGCCGACGTGCTGGACAACACCCGCGCGCAGACGGTGTTGATGTCCACCGAGCCGGGCCCACAGTCAGTACGCCAACTGCTGTCGGAACTGATGGAATTCGAGGAGGTGAACCGGTACCTGACCGAGAAGATCACCGCGATCTCGGTCCGCTACGACTTCGGCGAGGGCCACGAACTGCTCGGCAGGCGGCTGCGGGACATCAAGCTGAAGCGGGGCCGCCTCTACGAGCTGATGCACGACGGCCGCGGCCTGCTGCTCGACCAGACCGGCCGGCTCTCGGTCACCGGGTGGGCCGACCGGATCGACCACGTCATCGACGTCAGCGAGGAACTCGACACGAAGGACGTGCCCGCGGTGCTGCTGCGCCCGGACGGCCACGTGGCGTGGGTCGGCGAAGACCAGCAGGAACTGCTCAGCCGGCTGCCCAAGTGGTTCGGCGCTGCCGTCAGCTGATCCGGAACTGTGCCCGTTGCCGCCGGTCAAGCGGTCAGGCGGTCAGCCGGTGAAGGATTCGGGGCCGAAGCGGCCCCACGCGATAAACGACGCAAGCGCGAGATAGACCAGGTTCAGCGCCACCAGCCAGGATTCGCCGCGGCGGCCGTGGGTGACCATCGCGCCGACCATCAGCAACACCCAGCAGACGGCGGTCACCGGCACCAGAACGGGCGCGATGTCGACCGCGGCGGGCAGGATCAAGCCCGCCGCGGCCAGCAACTCGAGAACGCCGAGGGTCTTGACGAAGCCGCCTCCGACGTCTGCGGTCCATCCCCCACCATGGACCGCGGCCAGTTTCTCCCTGGGTACGAATGACTTGCTGATGCCGCCGGTCAGGGCTACTACGGCCAGCAGACCGGCACTGATCCAAAGTGCGAGGTTCATGAGGTCACGCCCCTGTTGCTCGACATCTCTCCTCCACCTCTCCGGTGAGGTTCCGACATCGAGACGAGGGAGGGCAGCGATTTGTGACATGGCGACTATGCGTACGTGAACCGGCTGTGCCGTGTCAGTGCTCCTGGGCCGCCGGCTCCACAACGAAAAGTGGATGGGGCGTCTCCTGCGGAGTGGTCGCACTATGGCATTTTCAATGCCATAGTGAGTTCATGGATGACGACACGGACTTCCCGCCCGGCGACGGTCCCAGTAGTGGCATCTCCGTCACATTGACCGCCGGCACCCTGCACGCGATCCGTGAGCGGGTCGGCAAGCGAGGTGTGTCGGCGTATCTGGAGAAGGCGGCCCAGCGGCAGATCGAGCGGGAGAACCTTGACGAGCTGATCGCGGGCTTCGAGGAGGTCCACGGGCCCGCCGACCCGGAGGCCGTGGCAGCGAAGCGGGCCCGGCTCACCGGGGATGCCCCTGGAGCGGGAGCCGCTGCGTGAGCGGTGCTCTGGTCCTGGACAGCGAGGGACTGGCGAAGGCTGTGCAGCGGGATCGGGAGGTGCATGAGTGGCTGACGGCGGCCCGTGACGCTGACCTCCCGGTCGTCACCTCGGCCGCGGTGCTGGTCGAGGTGATCCATCCGAGGGTCAACGATGCCGCATTGCGGTGGACGCTCTCGCTTCTGCGCGTGGAGCCGGTGACCCAGGCTCTCGCCCAGTCCGCCGCCGCTCTGCTGCGCGAAGCCGGTTTGCATGGCCACAAGTACGCCATCGACGCCATGCTGTGCGCGACCGCGCTGCAGCATCCGGGCCGGGTGACGATCCTGACCTCCGACGTCGAGGACATCGGCCTGCTTGCCGCCGAGCATCCGCGAGTGATGGCCGAGAAGGTCTGATCTCGAAAAGAACCACCCAGGTGATCCTGGGGGAGTTGGCGCCTGTTGGCGACGAATAGGCGCGCGATCAGCCAAGATGCGGCTGTTCTCGATGCTCCAGGAAGTGACGGAGCCTGAGCCGCTGCGTGTGATGCATCGGCAGTTCGCCCAGTTCATCTGGGTGTACGAATCGCAGTTGCGTGGACTCGTCGGAGATCGCGAGTTCGCCACCAACGACGCGGGCGGTGAAGCAGACGTTGAACTGACGGCGCACCTCGCCGTCCGTGTAGGCGATGATGTGCTTCGGGTCGGTGTACGTGCCGACCAGGCCCGTGATCTCCACGTCCAAGCCAGTCTCTTCCTTGACTTCGCGAACTGCCGTACCCGGCAAGGAGTCCGTCAGTTCCATGCCGCCGCCGGGCAATGCCCACAGGTCGTTGTCCCGTCGGCGCTGGAGCAGGATGCGCCCCTGCTCATCGGTGACGACAGCGGAAGCCGCGACGACCATGCTGTTCGGCTTCGGCGCGTTCGGATCGTCGTAGTACTCGGTCCGTGCCACGGGTCACCCTTCCTGCAGTACTGGCGTAGCTGTCGCCCACGCCACGTTGAAGCTCTCGGTGTAGGTCGCCGCAGCGCGTCCCGAGTGGTGCGCCACGGGATCCGCTAGGTATTTCGTCACTTTGACGCGAATCGTGTGCTCGGTTTCGGCTCTGTCTGAGATGCTCGATGCATCGTGTGAGGGAGGCGGCGTTCATGCAGTGGAAGACCCACGGCGAGCGGCAGATCTACACCAATCAGTGGGTGAATCTGTGCCTGGTGGACGTCCAGCAGCCTGACGGGCGCCGCTGGGAACACCACGTGGTGCGCCTGCGGCACCTCGCCGTGGCCGCCGTGATCAACGACCGCCGCGAGGTGCTGATGATGTGGCGGCACCGGTTCATCACCGACGCTTGGGCATGGGAACTGCCCATGGGCCTGATCGAAGACGGGGAGACACCCGAGCAGGCGGCTGCCCGTGAGGTCCTGGAGGAGACCGGCTGGCGTCCGGGACCGATCAAGCCGCTCATCTACGCCGAGCCCGCGAACGGCATCACCGACTCGCAGCACCACATCTTCCGGGCCGACGGCGCGACCTACATGGGGCCGCCGACGGAGAAGAACGAGTCCGACCGCATCGAGTGGATCCCCCTCGCCGAGGTACGGGGCATGATCGACCGTCGCGAGATCGTCAGCAGCGGCTCGCTCGTCGGCCTGCTCTACGTGCTCATGGACGAGGCAATCCGCTGACGAGCGGCCCGCCTCACACTGTGAGCAGTTCCCGCTCCTCAACCATATCTGGATGTTTTGAGCGTCCCGCTCGGTCTTCCACTACGCCGCAAGGAGAGCCGACACGCGTGCCGGGCTCTTCGTCCGCACCGGCACCTGGGTGCGGTTGCGGCCGGCGGCGAAGACGAACAGGCGGAGAATCACGAAGCGGCCGATGCCGGCGAGGCCAGAGGCGCCGAGGTAGACGACCTGTTCGGTCAGCATCCCGGGTGACGGCTGCACCGCGTGGAGGGTGAACATCGCGGCGCAGGTCACCACGTAGGCGGCGGTGGCCGAGCCGGCGGACTGCCAGTGCTGGCGCCATTCGGCTCGTCGCCCGGTCCTAAAGGTGAAGCGCGCGTGGAGCTCGGTGCACAGGAGGGTGGAGGCGACGGTGATCACCGCGTTGGCTGCCGCCCAGGGCATCACCGCGGCCAGTAGCGGCACGGCCGCGCTGGAGAGGACACCGATGCCGCCGCCGAACAGTACGAACCGCGCGAAGGACGCGAGCGGACCGGAAGCGGCCGGGGCTGTCGACTCGGGCTTCAACGGGAGCAGCGACTTCATCAGGGTCCCTCCGGGGTAGAGGTGGGCGCGCGCCTCGAAGGCCGACTTGCTCGACCGTGAAGATTGCTTGACTTACTCAAGCATAAGCTTACTTGGTTGAGTTACGCAAGTAATGGCCGACCCCTCTTTCGACGAGAGGCCACCGTCGGCAAGGTCCTCCCGGTGTCGACACGACCACGAGCTCACGGTCACGAGCTGGGCATAACGCTGGCCGTTGCGGAGGTGGGTGAGGAAGCGGAGGGTAGGGTTTCATCCGTCCGTCAAGGCCAACTGCCCAGCCGACACGCAAAGTTGGAAAGGGCCCACTGGCCGGGACCGAGGAGTGAGGGCGTGGGCGGAAGCGCGGAGACAACCGTTGTGGTGACCGGCGGCAGTGGCTTCGTCGGCAGCCATTTGGTCAGGCGGCTGTTGGAGCGGGGCTACCGGGTCCACACCACCGTGCGCAGCACGGCGAACACGGCGAAGGTGCGGCCACTTCGGGCAATGCAGGAGGCGTATCCCGGCCGACTGTCCCTGTTCGAGGCGGACTTGCTCAGGGAAGGCTCCTTCGACGAGGCGATGAGTGGCTGCACCATGGTGTTCCACGCTGCGTCGCCGTTCTTCATGCCGGAGAAGATCAAAGACGGCCGCAGGGACATGGTCGATCCGGCCCTGCTCGGCACCCGCAACGTAGTGGCAAGCATTGAGGGGACGTCGACGGTCCAAAGGCTGGTCTTCACATCCACCGTCGGCGCGATCTTCGGCGACTACATCGACGTCCGCGGCATGGACGATCAGGTGCTGTCGGAGAAGTACTTCAACACCACCAGCACGGTGGAGAACAATCCCTACCACTACGCGAAGACGCTCGCGGAACGCGCGGCATGGGCGGCGGAGGCGGCCCAGGACCGTTGGCGCATGGTGTCCGTCAACCCCGGCCTGATACTGGGACCTTCGCTCACCCCCGCATCCGAATCCGGCAGCCTGTTCCTGCTGGAGGAGTTGTTCAAGGGCTATTTCTTCTACGGGGCACCGGACTTCAGCTTCACGACAGCGGATGTGCGAGAGGTGGCCGACGCGCACATCGCGGCGGCGGAAAAGCCTGATGCGAAAGGCCGTTACATCGTCGCGGCGGAGACGATGACGTCCTTCCACGAGATGTCACGCATCATCCGGACCCGATATCCCCGCGATCTCCGCCTCCCTCGCACCGCGCTCCCGCACTGGCCTGTACGCATCCTGGGCCCGGCCTTCGGCCTGACCCAGGATTACATCCGTAAACACCTCGGCATCCGGTTCCGGGTGGACAACGGCAGGAGCGTGCACGAACTGGGCATCACCTACCGTCCGATCGAGCGGACCGTCCTGGACCATTACGAGGTGTGGCGGCGGCAACGAGGGACGAACTGAACGCCGGTCACGGCATCAGCCGCCTCGGGGCGTTCCTCCTGGTCAACGTGCTCGCACGTGAGTGGCCGTGTCCCCCGTGCGGTTTCCGGGTGAGGGCGGAGGCCGACAGGCCTGCCGCGTAGGCCTGAAACCGCCGGGCGGCGGCCCCCCTCGTATCGCAGAATGAGGCGTGAGCGAACAAGCCCCGTTTCTCAGACCGTGGTTCCGCACGATGAGGGCGCGTGACCCCGCCGAGCCACATCGCGCGGCCACCCCGCTTGAGCTGCTGTTCGACCTGTGCTTCGTCGTCGCCGTCGCGCAGGTCGCCGCGCAGCTCCACCATGCGGTGAGCGAGGACCACGCCTCGACGGGGGTCCTCAGCTATTTCGCCGTCTTCTTCGCCATCTGGTGGGCCTGGATGGGCTTCACCTGGTTCGCATCGGCGTACGACATCGATGACGTGCCGTACCGGCTGGCGGCCTTCGTCCAGATCGCCGGGGTTCTCGTCCTTGCTTCCGGCGTGCCGCGGGCCTTCGCGGACCACGACTTCACCATTCCGGTCGTCGGGTACACGGTCATGCGCCTGGGTCTGGTCGCGCTGTGGCTGCGGGCGGCCCGGGCCCACCCGGAAGCCCGGGCGACCGCTGTGCGCTACGCCGCCGGTCTCGTCGTAGTCCAGTGCGCCTGGATCGGCTGGCTCTTCCTGCCGGACGACTCGCGCATGCCGCTCTTCGCCGTTCTGGCGCTCTTCGACGTCGCCGTCCCGGTCTGGGCCGAGGCGGCAGGGCGGACGCCCTGGCATCCGCATCACATCGCCGAGCGGTTCGGGCTGTTCACGCTGATCGTCCTGGGCGAGTCGGTACTGGCGGCGACCACGGCCGTGCAGCAGGCCCTGGACGCACGGGAGGCGACCGGCGGCCTCTACGCCGTGGCGGCGGGCGGCCTGCTCATCGTCCTGTCGATGTGGTGGCTGTACTTCGCCAAGCCCGCCGCCCTCTTCCTGACCTCCGACCGGGCCGCGTTCCCCTGGGGTTACGGCCACTACCTGGTCTTCGGCTCGGCCGCCGCGGTCGGCGCGGGCCTGGCGGTGAACGTCGACCATGTCACGCACCACTCGGAGATCTCGGACGCCGCCGCGGGCGCGGCGGTCACGGTGCCGGTGGCGGTCTTCCTGCTCGTCCTCTACCTGCTGCACATCCGCCCGCACCACGCCCTGGCCGCGCACGCGCTGTTGATCCCGGGCACCGCGGCAGTGGTCCTCGCCCTTACCTTCACCGATGTTCCGGTGCCTGCCACCGGTGTGGCGGTCGCCGCACTGGCCGCGGTGTCCGTGACGGTTTCCCAGCGCCGCGAAACCCACGAGCCGCCCAGCTCTCGGACGGCGCAGAACTGACCCCCAGGAACGGTGCGGAACGTGGGGAACGGCCAGGCGGTCGCCCCGCGAGTGCGAGGGGCGACCGCCTGGAGCCGGTGTTCGCGGTGGCTCAGACCTTCGCCTCGGCGACCTCCGTGGCGTTCGCCGGGCCCTCGGTGGCCGGTACCTCCTGGGCGGTGGCGCCCTGGCGCGGGATGAAGGAAGCGACGAAGAAGGCGAGTACGGCCGCGCCCGCGCCGATGGCCATGACCACCTTGAAGCCGTTCTCGGAGGGAAGGGGGAAGCCGCCGAAATCGGTGGTCATCTGGGCGAGGATGACACCGGCGATGGCGCTGGCGACCGAGGTTCCGATGGAGCGCATCAGGGTGTTGAGGCTGTTGGCGGCGGCCGTCTCGGAGGCGGGTACGGCGCCCATGATGAGGGCGGGCATGGCGCCGTAGGCGAAGCCGACACCGGCGCCGATGATGCAGGCGATCAGAACGATGTGCCAGATCTCGGACATCATCACGATGCTCAGGCTGTAGCCGGCGGCGACGATGACGGCGCCGAGCATCAGGGTCGTCTTCGGGCCCTTGGCCTTGGTGATGCTCGCCGACACGGCGGACATCGCCATCATCACCAGACCCTGCGGTGCCAGGACCAGGCCGACCATGAGCATCGACTTGCCCAGGCCGTAGCCGGTGGCCTCGGGCAGCTGGAGCACCTGCGGCAGGACCAGGGACATCGCGAACATCGAGAAGCCGAACGCCACCGACGCGAGGTTGGTGAACAGCACCTGGCGGCGGGCGGTGGTGCGCAGGTCGACCAGCGGCTGTGCGGTGCGCAGCTCGTACCAGCCCCATACCAGCAGGACGACGACCGCGAAGGCGAGCAGGCCCAGGGTGGTGGCGCTGGTCCAGCCCCAGTCGCCGCCCTTGGAGATGGCCAGCAGCAGGGAGACCAGGCCGGTCGCCATGCCGAAGGAGCCGATCATGTCGAAGCGTCCGCCGGTACGGACCTTCGACTCGGGTACGAGGACCAGGACGAGCGCGAGGGCGACGGCGCCGAGGGCGGCCGAGGTCCAGAACAGGATGTGCCAGTCGAAGTTGTCGGCGATGAAGGCGGCGGAGGGCAGGCCGAGGGCACCGCCCACTCCCAGCGAGGCGCTCATCAGCGCGGTCGAGCCGGCGAGCCGCTCGGCGGGCAGTACGTCGCGCATGATGCTGATGCCGAGCGGGATGACACCGGCCGCCAGGCCCTGCAGGGCGCGTCCGGCGATCATCGGGATCACGGAGTCGCTCAGCGCGCACACGACCGAGCCGGCGATCAGCAGGACGATGCTGACCAGCAGCATGCGGCGCTTGCCGTACATGTCGCCGAGCCGGCCGACCACCGGGGTGGCTACGGCGGCGGCCAGCAGGGTGGCGGTGACCGCCCAGGCCGTGTTCGACGCCGAGGCGTCAAGGAGCCGGGGCAGCTCGGGGACGATCGGGATGACGAGGGTCTGCATCAGCGCGACGACGATGCCGGCGAAGGCCAGAACCGCCACCACGGCGTTCGACCTCGGCGGGGCGGAGTGCCCGGCGTCGGAGGATCGGGCAAGGGTGTCGGACATGAGACGGCCTCCGTCGAAGAGAGCAAGTGAGTTGCTTGACTTACTCAAACATAATGCCATTGGTTGAGTCAAGCAAGTTCTTTGTGGAGGTGGTCAAAACGCGTTGACCGTTGACCAGGGACGATTGGCGATTGCAGCGGCTGGCGTGCTCGCGTTCGCCAGGGCGGGAGGTCGCCCTCTTCAGGACACCCGGCGCTCAGCCGACGAGTTCGGCGGTCCAGGTGATGTGCGGGGGCTCGACTCGTGCGTACAGGGGGTTGCCGCCGTGGTCGGTCAGGCCGAGGCGTCCGACCAGCAGGCCGTCATGTGCGGCGGCGGCGAGTATGTCCGCGGGGATGACGTCGAGCATGAGCTTGGCGCGGCGGAACATGGTGAAGCGGCCCGAGTCGTCGACCGTGCCCCAGGAGAGGTAGATGAACCGGCGGCCCAGACGGTCCTGTACGTACGGGCCCTGCACGTCGACGCCGGTCGGCGAGGCGATCGCGGTGCACTCCAGCGTCCACGTCGCGGACGCGGCGTCGCCGGGCTGTGGGTCGAGGAGTTCGGCCGGACGGTCACGGCGTTGCACGGCGACATGGAGATTGGCGTACGCGGGGACGGTGCGGTCGGCGGGGGCAGGGCGGGCGGTGCGGCCGGGCAGGTCGACGGCGTCGATACGGATGCGCATACCGACCATCATCCGCTGCCCGCTGCCCGCTGCCCGCTGCCCGCTGCCCGCTGCCCGCTGCCCGCTGCCCGCTGCCCGCTGCCCGCTGCCCGCTGCCCGCTGCCCGCTCAGCCGGGAATGTTGGGGTTCCACTCGTCCCGCGTCCACTCGGAGCCACCGAGCGGGTAGTTGTACGCGGGCCGTCCCACGTTCCCGCTCGTACGGAAAGGGTTGCCGTTGTCGTCGACGCGTACGGTGCCCTGCTTGTCGCCGCTGGACCAGTCCAGCTCCAGGTACCAGCTCACGTTGTGCGCCCGCGCGTCCGCGAAGACGTAGAAGACCTCGGGGTCGGACTGACTCACCTTGTACGGGAAGTCGCGCTGACCGGCCTTGGGGGAGACCGCGGGCCGCCCGGCATCGAGGTCCACACCGAACGCCGTCGTCTCCACGTTGCCACCGCACCCGACGCCCATCGCGAAGTCGTTCCAGTCGAGCGGCACGCTCTTCTCCACCACCCGCACATGGAGTTTCTCCAGGACGACGGTGGCACTCCCGGTGCCCTGCACGGTCAGCTCGAGCATCTGCTGCCCGCCGGCGACGGCGCCGAGTGCGTTGACCCACCCTCGCGCGTCCTGCTCACTCGGCGGCGGAACCACCTGCTCGGGCTCCTTGTCGACCAGGTAGTGCTGGCTGCACGGCCCTTCCCACTTGTACGGATTGACGTTGACGGAGGGCGCGGTGGCCCCGTTCTCGGCACCGCCGCCCTGGCCCGCCCCGGCACCGGCGCCACCGCTTCGGGAGGCGGAGGCGGACGGGGAAACCGTAGGACTGCCGCTGCGCGAGGCGGACGACGAGGGCGACCTGCCCTTCGCGTCGGACGGCTTGGAGGTGCCGGGGCCTTTGTCGGCGGACGGGGAGGCGGCACCCACGGACCCCGTCCCGCCCTGGCTGTCATCGCCCTTGCCGGGCACAAGATTCACCACGAGCGCGGTCGCTACGAGGGCGGCGGCCACGGCGGCTCCGGCGAGGACGACGGTACGCCGCCGCCGCGCCACGGGAGCCTCCGTCAGGGGCCACCGCTCGACCTCGGGGGTGGCCTCGGCCGCCGCTTCGGACCCAGCCGCCCCGGTCTTGACGTTCGCTCCGGTGTCGGGTTTCGCTCCGGTCCCGGCCTCAGCCGCTGTCCGGGCCTGCGGTTCCTCCTCCGGAGGGGCCCCGCCCGCCTTCTGCCGCCGCCGGGCGTCCGCGAGAACCCACCGCCGATGCAGTTCCACCAGTTCCTCGGGCGTCGCCTTGCACACCCGCGCGAACCGCTCCACGGGCGCGTAATCCGTCGGTACGGCATCCCCGTTGACGTACCGGTGAAGCGTGGACGCACTCGTGTGCAGCCGCTTCCCGAGCACCCCGTAACTGAGCCCGGACCGCTCCTTCAACCGGCCCAACAGCTCCGAGAACTCGGATAGCTCGTCCCCCGCCACCATTCCTCCCCCTCCTCATGTCCCGGACCTCCATTCCAGGGGAGGTCGTTCCCCCAGGTCAGAGCTATTGCGCGCGTTCCAGCGTCCCGGATGGCCCGGCAGTTGTGGCGCCCGGGACGGATCACCGCACAAGCTTCAGCCATCCAAACACGCCGCTCCCGGCACCCGGTCGAGCGGCCCCTGCCAACACCCGTTCCACACAAGGGGGATTCACATGTCCATACGCGCCAACCGCACCCGCATGCTCGTCGCCGCCGCGCTCACGGCCGCCACGCTGACACTGACGGCCTGCGACAACGGAGAGGGCACCCAAGACGAGGGGGCATCGGCAGGATCCGCGTCCACGGCTTCCACCACGCCTTCGGCCAAGACGGGTGGGGGAAACTCCACCGGGGCGGGAGAGACCGACCAGGAGGGCTCGACCTCCGAAGGCTCGACAGGGGGCGCGGCCGGTTCAAGCGGCACGACGGGTTCCAAGAGCTCGTCGGGTTCCACGGGCGCCTCAGGCTCCACGGGCTCGAAGGACGACTCGGCGTCCGCCTCCACCCCCTGCTCCAGCGCCTCCACCCGGATGACCGCCACGGAGGTTTCCCGCCCCCTGAACCACCTCCTCCTCACCGTCACCAACACCGGCTCGAAGAACTGTGACCTCACCGGCCACGACCTCACCGGCTACCCGGCCGTCCGATTCGACGAGGCCCAGTCCGTCCCGCAGCCCATCGAGGACTCCAAGCCGCAGGCGGTGGTCACGCTGGCCCCTGGCGAGTCGGGCTATGCGAGCGTCCTTCTCACGTCCGCGGACGGCAGCGGTTCCAACGGCTACACGGCCAAGTCCCTCGCGGTCTACTTGGACCAGAGGGAGAGCGCCGCCCGCCCGTCACTCCCCGCGAAGGGCGTGTACGTCGACGACTCGATTCGAGTCTCGTACTGGCAGTCGACCATGGCCGACGCCCTGAAGTGGTGACGCACCGGCTCACTGACGCGACGGTTCGGAAGGCCAGGGGCATGGCCGCGGCCACTGCCGCGACGAAGGGGCCCGACAGGCCTCCTGGCGCGAATCCGGCACGCGACAACTGATCAACTGATCACAGCGGACAGCAGAAAGGCCCAGGTTGATGACCTGGGCCTTGGCCGTGGAGCGGGTGACGAGAAGCGAACGCGACGGGACACTCGCCTGATCCGCTCATGGCGTGCCCAGTTGCCCCAGGTGGGAGCGCCGCAGGTATGCCGTCGCGGTCGCATATGGAAGTCGTCCTCATTCGCGGCCGTGGAGCTCGCACCGGAGTTCGGTGACTGCGGGCCGCGTCCGCGGACGTGGTGTACCGCCCCGTGGGGCGACCCCCAGGACGTACACGCATCACAGGCTCACGACACCTATCCCGCAGAAAGCGTGAACAGTGAGGGGGAGTGTGCCCATCAGGCGCTCAAGCGAGCGATGTGTGAACACGGCGGGGCGAAGTGCTCGCGCCGTGGGACCAGCACCCTCTGGGGCCCACCGCCGCGCCCGCCTCCGCAACACCACATCTGTGGACGCCACCTGACTGCGGCGATGCCCGCGAGCCAGTTGACCCTCTCCTTACGTCAGGCTTGAGGCTGGGGCAAGACGAAAGGGCAGGTGCATGGGCTACTCCGTGGGTCAGGTCTCATCGCTCGCCGGGGTAACCGTGCGTACGCTTCATCACTACGACAAGGCGGGGCTGCTCTCACCCAGCGCACGCAGCCACGCCGGCTACCGCCTCTACAGCGATGCCGACCTGGCCCGGCTCCAGCAGATCCTCTTCTACCGGGAACTGGGTTTCTCTCTCGACGAGATCGCCGCCATCCTCAAGGATCCCCAGGCGAATGCTCTGGAGCATCTACGAGCCCGGCAGCGGCAGTTGAGGGAGGAGATCGCCAGGCTGCAGCGGCTGGCCGAGGTGGCGGAACGGGCCATCGAGGTCCAGCGTACGGGGGTGTCGCTGACTCCCAGGGAACGCTTCGACGTATTCGGTGAGATCGCCTTCGACCTCAGCTACGCCACTGAGGCCCGGTTGAAGTGGGGGCATTCGGACGCGCATCAGGAGGCGATCGGGCGCGCGGCCGCCCACACGAAGGAAGACTGGCGGCGCCTCATGGGCGAGGCCGTCACCTGGCGCGCGGAGCTGCTCGCGGCCTTCGACGACGGAGAACCCAGCGACGGTGAGCGGGCCATGGACATCGCCGAGGAACACCGGCGGCACCTCACCCGCTGATTCACCCCTTGTCCGCCGGACATGCACCGGCGTATCGCGGACGACTTCGTCACCGACCCGCGCGCCTTCGCCCTCGTCGTACCGCCGTCGCAGCAACGCCCGGGCCTCGCCGCCTACCTGCGCGAGGCGGTCCACGCCAACGCTTTCCGCCGCGCTGGATCCGGTACCGACCCCCAGGAAGACCGAGAAGACCGATGAGAATCCTGATCGCCATGACCGGACCCGTGCGCCCTCGTCGGCCGGCACGCGCCCGCACCGGGGCGTCGTGTCTGCGGATCGCGATGCGGCAGCCGCGACGGCACGGGGCGCCGAGCCGGTGACGGGCGGGGGACGGGCCGGCGGGGGGAACGCGGACGACAAGCCACTCGGCTCCAGGGCGCCAGGGTTCGTCAGGCGCCACCGCGCTCTGCAGATGGGCTGGCGGATCGGTGTCTTCGTCGTCGGCCTGGCCGTCATTGTCACCGGCGTGATCCTGCTGCCGCTTCCAGGTCCCGGCTGGCTGGTGATCTTCGCCGGTATGGCCCTCTGGGGCACCGAGTTCGTCTGGGCGCAGCGAGTGCTGCGCTGGACCAAGCGCCGGGTCGCCGAGGCCGCCCGGCGCGCCATGGACCCGCGTGTCCGCCGTCGCAACGTGGCCCTGATCTCGGTCGGCGCCGCGGTCTGCGCCGCGCTGCTCTCCGTATATCTGTGGAAGTACGGCGCCGTCATGCCCTGGGACATCGGCGACTGAGTTCCGTACGCGGTTCCGTACGCGCGCGTTCACGCGCCTCTTCCTGACGTCGGCACGTCGGCGCAGCGGACCGGCGGCATCGTCCCCGGTCCCTGCCGCTCTCTGGTCCTGCGGGCCTCGGGCCCGGCGGCAAGCCGGACACTTCGTGTGGCCCGGTGTTCGCTGACCGTTCGCGAACTTCCTTATTGGCCAAGGCGGTTGGGCGGCGCGACGTAGGGTCAGCTCAGAAAACCACCGGTGGCCTTCGACGTCCGGTGTCCGGGACGCCATCATCCTGCCCCGCTCCAAGCGCTACGCCCACGACGGCGGTCCGCGCACTGCCCTGATCGTCAAGTACCCCGAGAATGGCGGGACTTGGCGCCCGCAGAGCCCGGCTCAGTCATCACCGCCCCCGTCACCCCCCTCGACTGCGACCGACCGTCCTCACCCTCGCGGGCGTCGACGTCCCGCGTACATGGAGGGCGGCTCTCTCACTGAGCGCGAGCGGCCGTCGTACGCCTTCGAAGGCCCACCCGGTCGTGCGGCGGGCGGCGCGTGTCACCACCTACGGCCCCGCGCCTCGCCGATCGACCCGGCCAGGGTCCTGGTGGCCACCGGGAGCCAGTCGCGGGAAACGGCAGGCGTCGACCGGGAAAACGGCCGCGCGCCACTTCTTCACAAAGAACCCGTCAGTAACAGAGGTCACTGCTGTTACTTTCTCTTTCAATATTCTCTGTTTCCCCTCACACCCCCCATCCCCCTATGCATCACGCACCGAGGCCCCCCATGCCCAGCTCCCCCTCTGCCCTCCGCGCGAGCGGTCGTCACCGCAAGACCAGGACGACGAACCCGGCACTCCGCCGAGCGGCCGTGATCGCGGTGACCGCCCCTGTCGCCGGGACGATCCTGGCCGGTACGTCCGCCTTCGCCGCCGACAAGACCAGCTCCAAGACCACCGTCGCCGAACTCGACCCCGTCGAGCAGAAGATCGCGGACAACCTGAACACGCGCAGCCAGGACGTACGCCTCGGCAGCAACCTCAGCGGTGTCGTCCTCGACGCCAAGTCGGACAACGTGATCTGGGGCCACAACGCGACCACCGCGCTGATGCCCGCGTCCAACACCAAGCTCGCCACCGCCACCGCCGCGCTGACGGTTCTCGGCCCCGACCACCGGTTCACCACGAAGGTCGTCTACGGCGACGGCACGCTCACCCTCGTCGGCGGCGGGGACCGCACGCTGACCACCGACGACCTCGACGCGCTCGCCAAGACCGCCGTGGCGGGGCTGAAGAACGCAGGTCTCACCTCGGTGAAGGTCCGTATCGACGACAGTCTCTTCCCCGAGCCCACGCTCGCCACCGGCTGGAACACCGGCTACTACCCGGATTCCATCGCACCGGTACGGGCGCTCGTGGTGGACTCGCACAATGTCACGGACACCTCCCTGGACGCCGGAGGTGTCTTCGCGGGGCTCCTCGCCGAGCGCGGCGTCACGGTCGACGGTGACGTCACCCGCGGCGTGGCCGGCACGGGAGACGTGCCCGTGGCCCAGCATGTGTCCGACAAGTTGTCCACCACCGTGAAGCACATGCTCAAGGTGAGCGACAACGACATCGCCGAGACGCTGCTGAGGCAGACCGCGATCGGCGCAGGCCGCCCGGCCACCTTCGAGGACGGCACGGCGGTCGTACGAGACGTCCTCAGCCGGTACGGCGTCTCGCTGGACAACTTCGAGATGCACGACGGCAGCGGGCTGTCCCGCTCCACCGGCATCCCGGCGCAGACCCTCGCCGACATCCTCGACCTGGCCACCGATCCGAGCCACAGCCAGACGCTGAAGTACATCGTGGACGGACTGCCCGTCTCGGGTGAGGCGGGAGCCACCCTGGGCCCCGAATTCGGCCGGTTCGACACCCCGGACTCGCAGTGCGCCGTCGGCCAGGTCAAGGCCAAGACGGGGACCCTCACCGGCGCCGTCGCCCTGAGCGGGCTGACGAAGGATCAGGACGGCCGCTGGAAGGTCTTCTCCTTCGTCGAGAACGGCTCCACGGCCAACGCGAACGACATCAAGGACGCCCTGGACGGCCTCGCCGCGACCGTCAACGGCTGCTGGAAGTAGGACGCCTGACGAGCCGTCGAGCCGACGAGCGGTCGGTCACGGCGGCCCACGGAGCGGAGCCATCAGGTCGTCGCTGTTCTTCCGCGCACTGGCCCGGGTCTTGGTCCGGGTCTGTGTCGGGTGGATGGAGCTGGCTCCTGCGGAGTGGCCCCGCTATGGCATTTCCAATGCCATAGCGGGGTTCATGTTCGCGAAGGCGGCGACCTGGCCCCCTACTGCCGGGGACATGAAGGATTCACGGGCCTGCCGCCCCGAAGGGCCGTCAAGTCCTCCGCCCGCGGCCCGGGGCCGCGGAGCGCAGGAGGCGGAGCAGACGGGTGCGGCGTGGAATGCGGCGCCGGACGGTCTCCTCGACCGCGTCGCAGTCTGCCCATGCGGCGTCGGCGGCTGCGGCGTCAGGTCTGCGGCCCGCGTACTCGACCTCGTTGACCAGTGTGGCCAGTGCCGGCAGGCGCCGACCCGCTCCGTCGCCCATGTGCTCCACGCCGAAGGCGGCGACCTCCTGCGCCGTGTGCGCTCCCGTGGCGGGAAGGCCGATCTCCGTGAGGCGTTCGATGATCTGCTGCCAGGCGCCGAGGACCCTGCGCCGCGCGTCCGGGTCGCCTCGCCGTCTGTTGCGCCTGTTGTACGGCAGCCACAGCGCGTACAGCACATATGCCGTGGCGAGCAGGAGCAGTGCGAGAGGAACCGTGAGCCACATGGGTAGAGGGGAGTCGGACGCATCCCCGGCGGCGGGGGCTGCCTCATCCGGCGTGCGCGGGGGCGTCGACGGCCGCGCCGGTTCGGTGGTCTCCCGGTCCGCCTTCTGACGTTCCTCGGGTTCCTGAGCCGATGCGGCCAAGGAGCCGCCCTGCGCGGCCTCGCCGGGCGTCGGGTGGAACGGTACCCAGCCGACACCGGTGAACTTCACCTCCGGCCAGGCCAGCACGTCCCGTCCCTGTACCTGCCAGGTGCCGGAGCCGGTCCGCGTACCCGGGCGGAACCCCACGGCCACCCGGGTGGGAAGGCCCAGGGCGCGCGCCAGTACCGCGAACGAGGCGGCGAACTGCTCGGACGTGCCGCGCCCGCCGTCCGCCAGGAAGAACTCCAGGCTGCGGTAGGTGTGGCCGGGCAGCGCCCCGGGGTCGAGCCGGTAGGTCGCGCGCAGCCAGTCGGCCAGTCGCACGGCTCGCTGGTACGGGTGGGTGCTGCCCTGGGTCACCCGTTCGGCGATCTTCCTGAAGGACCGCACGGAGGGGAGCGGCTGCCCGGCCGCGTCGATGCCGGGGAGGTCCACCCGTGCCGGGTCGTCGGCGGCAGCCGCGTACCGCAGCCGCTCGGCGTCGTACACGGGGAGGTGCGAGGTCGCGGTGTAGGTGAAGCCGCGCGGGACCGCCTCTCCCGTGGAGAGCACTCCGCTGTCCGGGGCGACGGACAGGGAGGTGCCCTCGGGCGTGCTCACGGACGAGGGCCGGTCGGCGGCGGGGAGCCAGATGCCGGGCAGCGACTGCACGGTGAAACGCTGTTCGAGCGTCTTGGTACGGCCCGGGTCGGCGCCCTTCTCCGCCGGGACCCGGCCACCGGTACGGGTCAGCCCGGCGCTGCTGGTCCATGTCGTCCCGTCGTATCGGTCGAGGACCGCCAGCCGGTAGTTCCCGGGTGCCGCACCTGAAGTCCGTACGGTGAAGACCTTCTCGTCGCCGTTGCGCATCCAGGCCGCGACCTGGTCCAGCGGGCTGGTCGACTCCGGCCGCACGGTCGGCGGCGTGACCGCCTCCCGAGGGGCGTAGGGGGTGCCGAGACCGGGAAGGTGCGGGCCCAGCAGCGCCGCGACGAGTCCGAGCGCGGCCACGGCGGGCAGCCGGAGCGCCATGGCACGCAGCGGGAGCCGGGCCCGTGAACGCACCAGTACCAGCAGCGCCGTGGCCCCGGCCAGCGCCCCGGCGGCCGGGTACGACGATCCCGGGCCGTCCGCGCCGAGCACCAGCGGGAAGCCGAAGGCGAGGACCGGGGGGAGGGCCGGGAGCAGCGGGGCGCGGGTGCGCAGGGCGAGTTCCGCGGAGACGGCGGCGGCCGTCCATACGACGGCGTGCGGCAGCACCAGCAGCTCGGGCTCGCCGGGCGCGGGCAGGATGGTGGAGAGCAGCGTGTGCGGGGCGTCGAGCAGCGCGGACCACGCGGCGCGCAGCGCGGGCCCGCCGGGCAGCCCGTCGCTCACCTCGTGGAACAGCGTCGCGCTGACGACGACGGCCCATGCGACAACGGTCAGCAGCGCGGACGGCCAGAGCGGCATGGTGGGGCGGCCCTCGCGGGTGGGGCGGCGGCCGAGCAGACCCGACAGCACCGCCGACAGGACGACCGGGGCGAACACAGCCACCACCAGCACCGGAAACAGCTCGGACGGCGGGAAGATCCGGGCGAACCCGTACCCAGCCGCGCCGGACATGGCGGCCACGGGCAGCAGCGACCACAGCCGTCGGGCCCGGTCCGGCTCCCCGGCGTCCCCTGTGGTGCCGCTCGCCCGCGCAGGCGCCGTCGGGTCCGGGTCCGGTCCGTCGCCTTGGCGTGGTGGGGAGACCGCGGGGACGGTACGGGTGAGGGCGGGGATGCTCACCGCACGGCCTCCCGGCGCCATCCGGCCAGCAGTTCGTCCAGCGACGTGACGCGCAACTGCGGTACGTCCAACTGCGGTACGTCGGAACCGGGGCCGGACACATCGCGCGTGGCCGCGGCTTCAGCGCCAACGCCGACGCGCAGCATGGTCACGCGGTCGAAGCGGCGCCGTAGCCGGTCGACGGCACTGAGCCCCCGGGTGTCGCCGTTGCCGGTGACGACGACCAGCGCCCCGCCCCCGCGGTGGTTCTCCAGGCCGTCGAAGGCGGCGGCCACGGACGTCAGGTCCGAGCGGCGTACGACGGCCAGCGCGTCCAGGAGCGCCTCGCCGTCGTTGCCCGAGCCGTCGGTGTGCAGGAGCGGTCCCGCCTCGCTGACCAGGTGTACGGGGAAGTGGGAGCGGGCGGCCGCGTACGCGACGGAGGCCGCGCAGTCCACGGCCAGCTCGAAGTCGTCCTCCGAGGCGTAGGCACGCTGCCGGGTGTCGAGCACGAGTGTGGTGTGCGGGAGCGAGACATCGACCATCTGACGGACCATCAGAGTGCCGGTGCGGGCCGTCGACCGCCAGTGGACCCGTCGCAGGTCGTCGCCGAGGACGTACTCGCGCAGCGCGTGGAAGGTCAGCGAGCCGTCGTCGGCACTGTCGGAGGCCGGGCCCTCCACATGGTGTGCCTGCCCGGACGGCAGCACGGGCAGCGGGCAGATCCGGGGCCGTACGAGCAGCGTGTCCGAGGCACCGTACGGGCGCATGCGGCGGGCGAGCCCGAGGGGGTCGGTGCGTTCCAGCCGCAGCGGCCCCACCGGGACGCGGCCGCGGCGGGCGGTGGGCAGCGCGTACCGCAGTTCGTGGGCCGTACCCGGGCGCAGCGGCGGTACGTCGACGGTGATGTCCCGGTCGCCGCACCGGTCGACGGCGCGCAGGCCCCGCCGGGTGCGGCCCCCGGTGTTGGTGAGAGTGACGACGCCCTCGGCGGGATCGCCCCGGCCCACCCTGCTCGGCGCGATCCGCCGCTCGGCGCCCAGTACGGGGGCGGGCAGAGCCCACAGGACGGCGACGGCGACGGCGAGCAGACAGGTCACGCCGAGCGCCGCGGCCTCGCCGTACCCGAGCGCGTAACCGAGGGCGGTCAGCGCCACACCGCCGATCAGCGTGCCCCACCCGGTGGCCGTCAGCATCAGACGCGTGCCCCGCTGCCCAACTCCACCGTGGCCAGCACTTCTTCGATCACGTCCGTGCCGGTGCGGCCGCTCAGCTCGGCCTCCGGGGTGAGGATCAGCCGGTGCGCGAGGACGGGCCCGGCCAGCGCCTTGACGTCCTCGGGGAACACGTACGGCCGGGACTGCGAGGCCGCACGCACCCGGACCGCGCGCAACAGGGCGACGGAGCCGCGCGGCGAGGCACCGAGGCGTACGTCGGGAAGGGAACGGGTCGCCGCCACCACCCGCACCAGGTAGTCGTACAGCGCGTCGGCCACCTGCACCTCGGCGGCGGCCTCGATGAGCTCCGCGATCTCCCGGGCGGTGGCGACGGGGGACAGCGACTCGGGGGTGGTGTCGGCGCCCGCCCCTTTGAGGACCGCGACCTCGGAGGCGTGATCGGGGTAGCCGACGGTGATCCGCATGAGGAAGCGGTCGAGTTGGGCTTCCGGCAGTGGATAAGTGCCGCCCATGTCCACCGAGTTCTGGGTGGCGAGCACCATGAACGGGCGGGGCACCGGGTGAGTGGTGCCGTCCGCGGTGACGCGGCGCTCCTCCATGACCTCCAGCAGCGCGGACTGGGTCTTGGGCGAGGCGCGGTTGATCTCGTCGCCGAGCACGATGTTGGCGAAGACCGGGCCGGGGAGGAACTCGAACGCGCCGGTGTTCTGCCGGTAGACGGTGACGCCGGTGATGTCGGAGGGCAGCAGGTCCGGGGTGAACTGCACGCGCGCGAAGTCCGCCTCGATGGAGGCGGCGAGGCAGCGGGCGAGGGTGGTCTTGCCGGTGCCGGGGACGTCCTCGATCAGGAGGTGGCCTTCGGAGAAGAGGCAGGTGAGGGCGAGTTCGATGGTGTCTCGTTTGCCCTTGACGACGCGTTCTATGTTGTCGGCGAGGGCGTGGAAGGTTTCGGCGAAGGTCATTCGCATTCCCAGATGTCGGGGTTGGAACGGGAGTTCACGAAGGCGTCAAAGGTGTACCCGGTGACGGCAGCGCCGGTCTCGGGGTTGCGGTAGGTGTGGTAGGCCCAGACATCAGTTGTCACATCGCCGTACGTTATTTCTTTGCCCCGCACCTTGCAGTGGACGACGGTGACCACGTCCGGTCGCCCGCCGGGCATCCTGCCTGCCGTGGTGCCCGCCGGCGGGAACGGCGAGTCGCGGATGATGACGGGGTCGGTGTTGGCCATGTTGTTCACGATCGTCATCTGCTGATCGGGCGGGGTCAGATCGATCAACTCCACCGCCGACGCGCCCGATCCGGCGGCGTTGCCCGCCATCACCGCCACGTTGGTTTTGGTGTAGTTCCTCATGTTCCTGTACGTGTGCCTGAGTTCGGCGGTCTCCGCCGTCCCGTCGGGCCCATTGAGTGTGTACGTCACCGAACCACTGGCGTCCTGAGGTGGTTGCCAGGTCACCGTGCCGCCGTGGCCGCCCTGGTGGGGGGTGAAGGTGACGTTCTGCGGTGCCCCCGGGGCGATGCAGGGGCGGGCGAAGGCTGAGGGGGCAGACTCCTTGTCCGGCTTGCCTCCGGAGTATTCCGCGACGACGGTGAAGCTGTACTGCTCCTCGCACGACCCGCCCTTGACCTCGAAGACGAACGGGCCGTCGGGGCCGATCTCGTCCGGGGTGACGGTCTGGTCCGGCGCCGCTCCCTTGAGCACATAGCGCTGCGGGGTCGCGCCCAACGCCTCGGCGAAGGTGAGCCGGATGGCGCCCGACTGCGACTCCGCCTGCGGTGCTCCCGGCGCCCCGGGCTCCTGGTCCGGCGGGGGTGAGGTCCCCGTCTCCGTCGGATCGGGCCCGGGCGTCTCCGTGCCCTGCCCCGGCACCGGCGTCTCTCCGGACGGGCCGCCGGAAGCACCGTCGGAGGGGGCGCCCGAGGCGGGGGCACCCGGTACCGGAGCCGTCCCGCCCGGGGCAGCCACCTGGGGCGGAACCGGCGCGGCGGGGACGCCCGTCGGGACGCTGTCCTCGACCGACCTGTCCCCGGGCTTCCGCGCGGACGGCACATCCGTCTCGTACTTGCCGATGTGCCGGACCTCGCCGTCGGCGTTGATCACCGCGGCGGCCGCACCGTCCTGGTCATTCACCCACAACAGGCCGTCGCGTACGAAGAGTTCGAGCTCACCCGCCCCCTTGGTCACCTGTACCGGTTCGGCGAGCGTGGAGAGGGAGGTGTCGTACACCAGCAGCCTGCCGGTGGACTCGTCGGGTATGTAGACCCGCTTGCCCAGCAGTTGGGGTGCTCCCAGGTCGTGGCCTTCCGCCGGCACGCGGGCGCGCAGCGTGTGCCTGCTGCGGACGTCCGTCATCACCAGCTCCCCGCTGCCGGTGGCCAGCACCGGCACCACGGAGCCGTCGGTGCTCGTCGGCACCAGGAGACCGGCAGGGGCCGACCCGGCGCTCGCACCGTCGAGTTCAAAGGTGCTCTGCATGCCCGTGACCGTCAGCACCTTCATCGCGGCGGCGGTCCTGTCGGTCACCACGGGTCGGCCGCCGGCCAGGGTCAGCGCCAGATCGTGGCCCGCTTCGGCCACCTTGATCGCCGTGCCCTTCCGGCCCTTGACGAACGGCACCACCGTGCCCTTGTCCGGCAGCGGCACCCACAGCGTGCCTTCCCCGTCCACCACGGCGGCTCCCGGCTTCCCACCCAGTTCCACGGCCGGGCCCTTGGCCGTCGTCATCGCCGGGTCGATCCGCTGGACGGTGCCCTTCGCGGGGTCGACGACATACGCGTACGCACCGCCGGAGACCAGTTGCAGCCCGGCCGCACCGTAGTCCGTGGACTGTTCGGCGGTCAGCTGGGAGGCGTCGATCCGTACGACCCGGCCGGTCTGCTCGTCCAGTACCAGAGTGGTCCTGCCATCCTGCGCGACCGAGACCGGGTGGCCCGCCATCCCGGCCGGCAGGACGGCCTTGCCGTCCACCGCGCCGGTCAGGCCGTGGGCGTGGGCGACCTCGCCCTTCTCGCTGCTGGCCAGCCAGGCGCCGATGTCGGCGAGCTCGGGCCTGGTGCCGGACGCGCCGGCTCCGACGGCGAGCGAGGTACCGATGAGCGCGCCGACCGCACCGATCGCTATGTAACCGGTGACGCGGTTGCCGGTCGGCCGCAGCCTCGCCCAGGCGACCGCGGCCAGTGCCGCACAACGCTGTCGGAGCTGTCGGAGCTGTCGGAGCTGTCGGAGCTGTCGGAGCTGTCGGACCCCCGGCCGCCCGGGAGCGGGCATCCCGGTGTTCGCGGTGAGGCCGCGCGGACGCGGGCCCGGCGTCCCGTTCTCCCCCGGCATCCCTGCCCCCCGTGCCGATACCCAAATCTGCTCGCTGGCAGGCTAGTTGACGATTGGAGAGGTGTCAGTGGCAACAAGGACCCGAGATGCGGTCGTGATCCGGATCCGGCCATGCCCGGAACTCCGAAGCCGCCTGGTCACCCCCGTATGACCGACCAGGCACCCGCCGAGGTGTCCACGTCGGCCCTCGGCCCGGACCGTGCCGCCGACGGCGAACTGGCCGAAGAATGGATCGCTTCGGACATGGAGACGTTGAGGCGGCAGCTCAGGGGCGGATCCGATGTGTGACGCCCATGCGGATCATGAACGCAGCCAGAGTCGGATCGCAGCGACGGTAACCGTGCCGTGGACGCATCGAGCACGTCGAATGATGTACGGGACTCCTTAGGGTGTCTCCCCGAGCGGATCCCGGGTTCTCCCCGATGGTGCGTGGATCGCGCAGTTGGTGAGCTTGTCGCATGAGTGATCTCCGATTGTCTCGTCGTCTGCTCGTCGCCCTCATCGTCATGGGCACGCTCGCCGCAGTTACTCCCACCACCGCCGATTCGCCCCACCGTGCTCCTCCCCGCTTACACGCGAAGACCCAGGCTGTGCTGAATGAGATCGTCGCGCAGGGCACCCCCGGAGTCGTCGCCCAGGTGCGCGATGCCGACGGGGTGTGGAACGGCCGGGCGGGTGTCGGCGACCTCGCTGTCAGGCATCCGCGCAGCACCCACGAGAAGTTCCGCATCGCCAGCGTGACGAAGACCTTCACCGCCACGGTGCTCCTCAAGCTCGAAGCCGCCGGAAGGCTGTCGCTGGACGACAGTGTGGAGAAAAGGCTGCCCGGGGTGGTGCGCGGCAAGCGCTACCGGCCCGAGAACATCACCGTGCGGCATCTGCTCAACCACACGAGCGGGATCTTCGACTACAACATGGACGAGGGATTCCGCGCCAAGTACGCGGGGGACGAGTTCGACAGGAACCGTCACACCAAGTGGTCCCCTTCAGAGCTGCTGGCCATCGCGCTCGCCCACCCGCCCAACTTCCAGCCGGAGCGAGGCAGCAGGCCCGGCAAGCCCGGTGAGTGGGACTACTCGGACACCAATTACATCCTCGCCGGAATGATCATCGAGAAGGCCACCGGCGACACCTACAAGGATGCGGTCGAGCGCCTCATCATCCAGCCGCTCGCCCTGCACGGCACCAGCGTGCCGGGCACCTCGCCCAAACTGCCGTCACCGCACGCGACGCACTACTCGACCCTTTTCGAGGAGGGGCCGCACGCAAAGGTGCGTGACGTCACCGAGTTCAGCCCCACGGTGGCCTTCTCGGCCGGGCAGATGATCTCGACCGTCGGAGACGTGAACCTCTTCCTGTCCAAGCTGCTGGGCGGCGAGCTGCTTCCCGCCGCCCAGCAACGGGAGCTGCTCGACGCCGTCCCTGTCGACGGAGACAAGGGGCACGGCGGTCCGGAGGACGTCTACGGCCTCGGTATCCGGCAGTTCAAGCTCAAAGCGGGCTGCTCGGCCTGGGGCCACGGCGGCATGATCCCCGGATCCGGGACCCGGACGGTGGCCTCGGCCGACGGCCGACACGTCCTGACCATGAACCGCAACAGCGACTGGGGTGAGCAGAAACTGGAGGACGCGGCCGTCGAGGCCGAGTTCTGCGCAGGCTGAGTGGTCGAGTCATCGAGGATCGTGTATGCCGGGCCGGGGCAAGCGGCGGGGCCTCAACTCCGGGAATGGGCAGCGCCGGTTGCCCGCTGCCCTCCGGCTGCTTTGCGCTCGGCACCGCTCCCGGTCGCCGAACCGGGCGCCGTGGGATGTGGGCGGGAGGTTCGGTTCCGCCGGGATTGTTCCTCGCTTCCCGGCGGGACCGAACACGCTCTACGAGGCTGCTCGCCGGAGTGCCTGCTGCCTGAGCTGCCATACTCCCTCCAGCCGCGACAGCGTCGTTGCGGGCTGCTGTCGTAGGAAGGCTGCACGCCGGGCCGCAAGCGTGGAGCGCAGGCCGCTCTTGGCGTCGCAGCGCCGGTCCGCCGTGGCGGCCGCGCGCTGTTCGCGGTCGAGCGAGGCGGGGTTCGTGCCCTGGGCGGCCTTGGTCCGGAGCGACTGGATCAAGGCCGCGGGGGTCTGCGCCTTCCTTCCGTCCGTCACCATGCACCGCTGCCACCGGCCAAGCGCCGCCTGATACTGCCGATCGTGGGCCAGAGACGTGTCGAAGAGTTCGTTCACGTCCTGCGGCACGAGGACGTCCTCGAACGCGGCGCGAACACTGCCGTACAGGTGGGCCTGGGTCTGGGCCGAGCAGCCCCCGGTGGCGTAGCTGCCCTTGTCGCCGCTGGGGAGTGTCAGGGGGGCCGCCTGGTCGGCTGGCCCGTTGAGGGCGGTGACATAGCGGTCCCGTTCGGCGGGGGGCAGGGAACGCACGTACTGGTCCTGCGCGGGTGCGTCCCCGTCGTCCGCCGTCGGGGAGATCCCGTAGTGGGGCGGCGAGCTGGATCCGAGTACGTCGGCCGTGGTGACCCCGGCCGACGGCTCCGGGCCCGCGCTCGTGATCAGGTACCGCAGGCCCAGCTTCCGCATGCACTGCTGATCCAGCAGCTGCTGGGCGTTGAACAGCCGCCAGCGCTGCTGCTTCGCGGTGGCGTCGTTGGTGAGTACTACGGCCGCGCGCTCGAGTGTCTGCGCCGAGGGCGCCGCGGGGTCCGGGCGGGAAGCCGGGCCCGCGGCGCATCCGGCGACGCAGATCAGGGCCGCGGCCAACGCGATCACGGAGAGCACGGTTGCCGTTTCACGGACGGTCATCCGTCGCGAAGGGTGGTTCATGATCAGCCTGCCAGTCATCTGTTCGCCGGTCGGGACGGTTCAGTAGTGGCAGTCCGATCTCCACTCGTTGCTGGAGATCTTGTCGTTGATGTTTACCGCTGGGTCGCCGTCCCAGTGCACCTGGGTGAAGTAGGGGTGGCGCCAGCCCTTCGGGAGGCAACGTGAATGGCCGTAGTAACCCGGTTCATCCCAGACAACGACGCCCATGCCGCTCGTGCCGTTGTTGAAGCCCGACGAGGCGCAATTGGACCAGGTGCCCGACTGACAAGCGGACTGGTAGAAACTGCCCCAGCCGGGGTTGGAGTCCTTGAACTGGCCCCTGGGCCCTTGGTAGTTGCCGTCGACCCAGACGCAGAAGTACGTCAGCGGACAGTCGGTCCAGGCCTGCGGCGAGACATCGGCCGAGTCGCTCCTCTGCCCGGGATCTGCAGTGGCGGCCTCGGCGGCGACCGGCGACGAAGCCTCCCGGTCGAGGTCGGACGCCTGCGCGGCGCCGGGTAGGGCGGCCAGGGTCAGGGCGGTAAGCCCCACGGCCGCCACAGCGGTGGTGATTCTGGTCCAGATCACTGGTTTTCCTTCGCTGTCGTGGTGGTGTCGGCTCGTTGGTGGCCCGAAGAGCTCGCGAGCGGCGTGCGCCGGGCAGGGCTTGTTACGGACCACCTGCTCTTGGTACTGCGGCTCCCGCAACCGTGCGTCGTGGTGCCGGTCGGGGTGGCGGGCGGTGGTGGCACGGCTGTTGGCGTGCCCACTCGCTTCGGCGCGGCCGCGCGTACTTCGTGTTGCCGATGCGCTGAGGTGTCAGGCGCCGATCGGTGGTTGAGCGGCCAACGCGATCATGAAGAGCACGGTTGCCGCTTCACGGACGGTCATCCGTCGCGGAGGCGGTTCAGATCAGCCTGCCAGTCACCTGGTCGCCGGTCGGGGCGGTTCAGTAGTGGCAGTCCGAGCGCCACTCGTTGCTGCCGATCTTGTCGTTGATGTTCACCGTCGGGGCGTCGTCCCAGTGCACCTGGGTGAAGTAGGGGTGGCGCCAGCCCTTCGGGAGGCAGCGTGAATGGCCGAAGTAACCCGCGTGCTCCCAGACAACGACGCCCATGCCGCTCGTGCCGTTGTTGAAGCCCGACGAGGCGCACCAATGCCAGGTGCCCGTCCGACAAGCGGACTGGTGGAAATCGTGCCAGCTGCCGTTGGTGTCGCGGAACTGGCCCCTGGGCCCTTGGTAGTTGCCGTCGACCCAGACGCAGAAGTACGTCTGCGGGCAGTCGGTCCAGGCCTGCGGCGAGACATCGGCCGAGTCGCTCCTCTGCCCGGGATCTGCAGTGGCGGCCTCGGCGGCGACCGGCGACGAAGCCTCCCGGTCGAGGTCGGACGCCTGCGCGGCGCCGGGTAGGGCGGTCAGGGTCAGGGCGGTAAGCCCCACGGCCGCCAGAGCGGTGGTGATTCTGGTCCTCATCACTGGTTCTCCTTGGGTGTGTTGTGTGGCGGGCAGGGACGACGCGCCGGTGCGGGCGCACTCGGCTGCGACGACGGCCGACGGCCGGCCCACGGGTGTCTGCCGGGAGCGAGCCCCTGGCCTGTTCCCGAGCCACGCCGACGCTGGCAGGACGCTCCGGAGCCTGGCAACGAATCGCCGCCCGGTGGGATGCTGGGACGCCGAAACGCGTGGTGACCTTGTACTTCAGTTGACCTGCTGGGACACCGGTGGGACAGAGCAACGGCACGGCACGACAGCGGGTGCCGAGGGGGAAAGGGAAATGGGATCGCAACCCGTGGAGTTCGACGAGTTCGCGGCCTGTCTGCGGGCGCTCAAGGAACGGGCCGGCCTCAGCTACGGGGCGCTGGCCCGGAAGACCCGCATCAGCAGCTCCAGCCTGCACCGGTACTGCTCCGGCTCGTACGTCCCGCAGGACTACGGGTCGGCACACCGGTTCGCCACGGCCTGCGGGGCGTCACCGGAGGAGCTGCGCCGATTACACCGGCTCTGGGCCCTGGCGGACGCCGCGCGGGAGCCCGACCGGGGCGCGGACGCGGATCCGGGGCGGGACCCGGGCGTCGACCCTGGCGGCGGTCAGGGTGCCGATCAGGACGGGAACCACGGATCGGACCCAGACCCGGCCTCGGACCCGATCGCCGTACCCGCCCCGCGTCCGCCCTGGCACCGCAGGACGTCGCGGTCTCTGATCCTGATCGCGCTCGTCCTGGCGCTGGGGGCCACGGCATGGGCGATCGCGGCCGTGTCCGCAACCGGATCCGCCGCCGGCGACGGAACCGCCGACGACGAGGAACGCCTGCTGTTCTCGGCGGCCTGCGCAGAGCCGGTGAGACTGGGGCAGCGCGGCACCTGCGTATGGGAGGTGCAGCGGCTCCTGGCCCGAGCCGGGGCCGAGCTGGACGTCGACGGCGATTTCGGCCCGCAGACCCTGCGTCGGGTGACCGCCTTCCAGGCGCTGTCGCACATCGACGCCAACGGGGTGGTCGGCGAGGAGACGAAGAAGGCGCTCTACGCTCCGAAGATCCAGATGGACACGTGGGTGCCCGAGAAGGTTCGGCAGCGGGTCCGCGAAGTTTTCCGCAAAACGCCTGACCGTGCGATCGCCGTCGCCGACTGCCAGTCGTTCCTCGATCCGCTTCACATTGTGCCGAACGCCAATGGCACTCGGAACTGGGGCGTTTTCCAGATCTCCGATGCCGGGTTACGGAAACTCGGCGGCACACCCCGTGATGCGATGGACCCGGAGTGGAACATCCAGGCCGCCCACCGCCTGTGGAGCCGAGCGAATGGCTTCGGTGACTGGGCGCACTGCGAGCGCGCGGCCTCTCCCGAAGCCGTCGGACCGGCCCTGGTGCAGGCGGTCGGCGGCCGGTCGTCAGCACCGGCACCGGACGCCTCCTCGTCTCCGGCGTCCGCGACTACCGCCTGCCCGACGCCGGGGCAGCGGTTCAAGACGCCCACCCACGACCGGGTGTACCTGGTCGGCCCCGGCAGCCGTCTGTACTACATCCCCGACGCGACCGTCTACTTCAACCTCTGGGACGACTGGAACGGCGTCGCCGTTGTCAGCGGCAGTGTCTTCGCGGACTGCGCATGGGACGAAGCCCGCGAGCTGGCCAATGCGTTCCTGGCCAAGACGAGCGGCAGCTCGCGGGCCTACATCTGGGACGCGTGGTACGGCTACCGCTGGATCACGAACCGGACCGTCTTCAACAAGTACGGGTTCTCGGAGGCGAAGATCCAGACACGGTCCTCCCTGTCCCCCATCAGCGGCGACACCGGGTGGCGGTGAGCGGGCGTCCGGTGCCCGCTCTGAAGGGCACGGAAACGTCATTCGGCCCCGCCGAGGGCTCTCATGGGTGATCAGTGCTGTGAGTGCCATGAAACGGCAGGTCAGCGGCGTGTTTCGGTAGTGGGAGTGGCGATTGAGCGGCACTCGTCCAAGCGCTCAGTGTCGCACTGGACGGCGCGGCCGTGTCCTGACCCGGCGGCCGGGCGGTGGCGCGGTGGCGCAGTTTGACCGGAGGCTACCTCCGGTTTATGCTCGACTTCATGCGGAGGTATCCTCCGTTTTGTCGGCCGCAGGGTCATATGAGGCAGGAGGGCGTATGGGCGCCAGGGAGCAGCAGGGGCGCCGGCCCCGTGCGGACGTCCAGCGCAACCGTGCGGCCCTCCTGGAAGCGGCGCAGCGTCACTTCCTGAGGTATGGGGTCGGCACGTCTCTGGAGGCGGTGGCCAAGGAGGCGGGCGTCGGGCCCGGCACGCTGTACCGGCACTTCCCCACCCGGGAGGCGCTGCTGGCGGCCGTGCTGCAGACGCGCTCCGAGGAGCTGGTGGCCCGCCGGGCGGACATCGCCCAGCTCGGTGACGCCTCTGAGGCGCTGCGGCAGTGGCTGCGGGCGATGGAGGAGTACTTCAGCGCCTTCAGCGGCCTGCCGGAACCGCTCATGGCCGCGGCCAGGGCGCAGGAGCCGGACAACCCGCTCACGCTGCCCTGCGACACCCTCACCGCCGCCACCGACGAGTACGTGCGGGCCGCGCAGCACGCGGGGCACGTGCGCCCGTCGGTGAAGGGGTACGACCTGTTCCTCGCGGCGATTTCCGTCGCCTGGATCAGCGGCACCGGCGCCACCGACGAGGAGTCGCTCGGCCGTCTCCGCACGCTCATCGAAAGCGGCTACCGCGAGCGGGACAACGAGGCGTAGGCCACCGGCCGCAGTCCACCGGCCGCCCCCTCGTGGCCGGTTGCCTGGAACGCCCGGGGACCGAGCGGGAGCCCGGCAGCCAGCAGCCCCCGCCCGCACATTCATCACATCTTGCCGCCCTCAGGGGTGGTGCAACCTCTGAAGGACAAATCATGAGAATTGCTGTTATTGGCGCAGGGGCGATCGGGGGGAATCTGGCCCGCAAGCTCAGCGCGGCCGGTCACGACGTTCAGGTGGCGGGCGCCCGGGGCCCCGAGGTCGTCCCGGACGACGTGCTGGAGTCCGGAGCCCGCGCGGCGACCCCTGCCGCGGCCGTCCAGGACAAGGACGTGATCGTCCTGTCCATCCCCTTCGGGCGGGTCCCGGAACTGGCCGGTCTGTTCGCCTCCGTACCCGGTGAGACGGTGGTCATCGACACCTCCAACTACTACCCGCACCTCAACGGGCAGATCGAGGCGGTGGACAACGGACAGGTGGAAAGCCTGTGGGTCACCGAGCACCTGGGGCGGCCCGTGGTCAAGGCATGGAACGCCGCCCTGGCCGGCACCCAGCAGACCAAGGGCGTTCCGGCGGGGACCCCGGGCCGCATCGCCATCCCGGTCGCGGCCGACTCCGACGAGGCACGGCGTGTGGCCATGCGCCTGGTGGACGACACCGGCTTCGACCCCTTCGACGCCGGCGCGCCGGCCGACTCCTGGCGCCAACAGCCGGGCATGCCCGCCTACTGCACCGAGCTGACCCTCAAGGAGCTGGAGCCGGCCCTGGCCGCGGCCGACCGGGCCGAGGCCCCACGCACGCGTGACCGCCTGATGGAGCGCTTCGCCGCCCTCACGTCCACGCCCACCTTGGAGGAGATCGTCGAAATCAACCGCTCTGCCCACCGCTGACCCCCCGCTGCCGCCGCGCTCGTGCACGGGACGGCGCAAGGGGTGCCGTGTCGGCGGCACGTTACGAACACGAAGAGCACACAGCCCCACCATGCTGCGGCCTGCAGCTTCGGCGCGACCCTGCCCGCAAGCGCCCCGGCCGAAGAGTGGCGGGACTGAGTACCACTGAGAGGAACCGCCTTGCCCAGCGCAGCATCAGCCTTGACCGACATCGTGCGGTCCCGGCGTTCCGTTCGGAAGTTCCTGCCCACCCCGCTGTCCCCGTCGGACATGCGCGGCGTGCTGGAAGATGCTCAAACCGCCCCATCGAACTGCAACACCCAGCCCTGGACGGTGCACGTCGTCTCGGGCGCGCCCCGGAACGCCCTGAGCAAGGAACTGCTCAAGGCCGACGAGGAGGGGCGGCTCTCCTCCGATTTCACCTTCTCCTACGCGGACTTCGGGGAGGGCGCCTACCTCGACCGGGCGCACGACCACGCCGCGACCCTCTACCAGGTTCTGGGCATACCGCGCTCGGACCGGACCCGGAGGAAGGCCGCGGCCCGCGAGAACCTGACCTTCTTCGGCGCTCCCCATGTCGCCTTTCTCTTCATGCCGTCGTTCGGCGACGGGGTGCGGGCGGCCGGTGACATCGGCATGTATGCGCAGAACTTCCTGCTCTCGCTGGCGGCCCGCGGGCTCGACGGCATTCCGCAGACCATGCTGGGGTTCTACGCCGACGTCGTCCGCGAGTTCCTCGGCGTGCCGGAGGAGCTGAGGCTCCTCTTCGGTATCTCGTTCGGAAGGGCCGATCAGGCTGCTCCGGTGAACGGCTTCCGCATGGGACGGGTTCCGCTCGAGCGGAGCGTGGTCCTGCACGGGACCCTTGGAGTCCTCGACGAGCAGTAGTTCTCCCCTGCCCAAGCGGCCGCGCTCTGCTGCGCGATGCCTGGTCAGCCGGCGTGCAGATCGACTGTCAGCCGTGGCCGAGGATGGCATCGACCAGGCAGTCATGGAGGTCAGCCGCTGACGGCCCGCCAGGACTTCAGCCGAGGGATCCTGTGCTGGTCCTGGAAGGCGGACGGAGGCCGGGGTGGGGGCGCTTGTCTGGTTGGCGGCAGACTGCTGAGGCGCTCGATGTTCACGGCGATGGCCGTGAGGACGTGCTGCGTCGCCTCGCCGCACCTCGTGGACCGCAGTGCTGGACGCTCGCCGGCTCGGCCCCGACGCCGCCGCCGTCACCGCTGCCCAGCTCCGGCAGGCCGCTTCACGGATGCCATCCGCGACGCCGGGATCGGCGAGTACGGGCCGTCCCGCACCTGTCCCCCGGCCCCATCACCACGTACGCGAGCGACCTGCGCGGCCTCGGTCTGCCCTGACACGGCCGTCGCCGCCGGGACGAACCGCCGCGGAGCCGTACGCTCCCCGGCAGCAACTCCCGGCGAAGATCGCGAACATTCAACTCATCGCTCAGCATCTACCGAGCCGCCATACCGCTCACCCGTTTACAACTTGCCCGTCCTCATATCCGCACTGCTCTTGAGGATCGCAGAGTCGAGGCTCCAGTTCTCCGGTTGGACCCTCTCCCAGAGGCTACCTTTACCGAGTTCCCTTCCCGTCTGGTCCTCTCGACGGAACCACGCCTCAGCACTTCTGATCCTGTTGGGGTGAATTTCGTCGAGCAGGGCGTAGTCCCTGGTGATGATTCCGTGTTTCCACGTATTCCAGAAGCCCGTGAAATTGTCCCGGAAGCTCATGGTGCTTTTGTCGTTGGGATCGGCGTTGTAACCGGCAGGTTGATCAGCAATGCCCTTCACGTCCGGCGCGTTCCAATATGTGTCCAGATCAGTGTCGATGTACTGTGCCGGATGCCCGGTGACCTTCTCGAACGCCGCAGCCATATCGGTATAGGTCATGTGTTCGATGGCGACTTCAAGGTCCATGCCATTCGCCCGCTCCGGATGATCGAAGAGCCAGCGAACGTAGAAGCCGCAATCTTCGAGAGCCACGTGAGGAACGGCTCCCTTGCCGAGAGGGACTCGCCACGTGACGACACCGTCCTCAACGGTGGGTGTCATGGGCGTGAGCGGTGAGATCACCATCTCAATGTAGGGACCTGACGTGAAGACCGCTGCTCCCATCCGGTCCCTGTTCTTTTCATTCTGAAACAGTACCCATTCGGCCATGCGGCCTTTACCGTCATAGTGGCCGGTGCGGAACCTGGAGTCGTAGCCGGACTTCTTGAGGGCGTAGTCGAGGTTTCCGTAGACGAAGAACTTGATTCCTTCTTCAATCGCTATCTCGTAACTGCGGATGGCCCAGTAGGTCTCCGTTTTCTCGCCGGTGTTGAACCCGTCGATGTTGATGAATACCCCGTCACAGTCGCGAAACCCTTCCCGCAGCACGTCCTCGTCGGCGAACGACCCTTCAAGGAGGGAGACGTTGCCGAGCGCGAGGAGCGCTTGGGCTCGGGGGGAGTTGGAATCGCGAGTGAGAACCCGGACGGAGTACTTCTTGTCGGCGACAAGAGAGCGGACGATGGGCATCCCTTGAGCCCCTGTGCCGCCGATCACGAAGATACTGGAGGTGGTGTGAGAAGACATGGATTTCGACTCCGGAGGTTGAGTACGTACGTGATCAGTACGCGATGGACGCGGTGCGTTCGAGACTGATCTCTGCATCAGTTTGGCGACCAAGCACTCGCTGGGAAACTGATCGGTTTCAAGCAGGATACACCGATCGGTTTTCGAGTGGCAAGCGTCTCCGGCAGCGGCGCCTAGACGGCCTCGCGAGCCTGGGCACGGAAGGCCCCATCGCGGTCGGCCAGGACAGGCGCAGGTCGCAGGCGGCCTGGATGATCGGGGACCCGGCACCCCTCACCCGGCGCCCGGCCGTCGCCCGCAGCCCGGCAGGCGCGCGGCGGCCGGTATCTGTGCGACCTGCCCGGTCATCCACGGACCGCCGGCGACAGCTGAAGCGAGCCGCTCCACTTCTGCGGCGCCGGACTCTTCGCAGCGGGTTGGACCCGCGCGGCCGGAGCCCTGTGACTTCCTCCCGATCGGCCGGGAGGAACCTTTGTCGAGCTCCATCGCAGCGCATATCCGTCTGCCCGGGCAGCTCGAAAAGGCGATGCGTCAGCGCATGTCTGCCGCATCGAGCAGGGCGGCCGCCGTGGGCGCGACGAGCCCCGTCGTTGCGGAGCACCTGAAGTCCCTGACCCGGCTGGTCGCCAGCGGACGGTACGGCGCGGGCGGCGTCAGCGACCAGCTGGAAACCCTGCTCGGCCGCCCCCGAAGGCCGTGCGGTGGGTACTGGAGAACCATCCGCGCATCCAGAAGCTGGCGTCTGCCTGAGCCGCTGGGCGATCCGGGCCACCCCTCCCACTCGTGGGATTCGGCCCTTTTGACAATGCGGAGGATACCTCCGTATTGTCGAAGGAAAACGGATGTATCCTCCGTTTTTCTCGTCTCGCCTGGAGGAGCGACCATGACAAGCCGGCAGATGCTCCTGTGCATGCAGTTCACCAGCGGCTACGGAGCCGAACCCGGGGCATGGCGCCTGCCGGGGGTGAACCTGTCCAGCTACACGGACATGGACCAGTTCGTGCGCTACGCACAGACCGCCGAGCGCGGCAAGATCCAACTGTTGTTCTTCGCGGACACCCCGGTCCTGGACGTGGACCTCGAAGACCAGGCCCCGCACTTCCCGATCGACCCGCTGCTGGTCATGACCTCCATCGCGCGCGAGACCGAGCGGATCGGCCTGGTCGCCACCGGCTCCACCACCTTCAACGAGCCCTACAACCTCGCCCGCCAGTTCAAGGCCCTGGACGTGATCAGCCACGGCCGGGCCGGCTGGAACGCGGTCACCACCTCCGACCCCGCCGCCGCGGCGAACTTCGGCCGCCCGATTCCCCCGCGCACGGAGAAGTACGAGCGCGCCCACGAGGTCGTCCAGATCGTGCAGGCGCTGTGGGGCAGCTGGGAGAAGGATGCATGGGTCCTCGACGTCCCCGGAAAGCGGTTCGCCGACATGGACAAGATCCGGCCGGTCAGCCTCCAGGGCCGCCACGTCGCCGCCCGCGGCCCGCTGCCCATCCCCCCGTCCGAGCAGGGCCAGCCGGTCATCTTCCAGGCGGGCGGCGGCATGAGCGGCCTGGAACTGGCAGGCCGTTACGCCGACGGCGTCTATGCCAACCCCTACACCGTCGAAGACGGCCGGGCCCAGCGCCAAGCACTGCGCGACGCCGCCAAGCGCGCCGGGCGTGACCCCGATGAGGTGAAGATGTTCGCCGGTTTCATGCCGACCATCGCCTCCTCGCGCCGGGCTGCCCTCGACCGGCGGCGTCTGCTGGACGAGTCGGTCGACCTGCGACAGCGCGTCCGCTATCTCGGCGCCATGATCGGCCTGCCACTCGGTTACGACCAGATCGACGAATCCCTCTCCGCGCGCCAGCTGGCCGACGCCGTGCCCAGCCCGCACGACCCGCGCTCCGCCCGCGCCCTGGAAGTGGTCCGGGAAGGCTGGTCCCTGCGCGATGTCCTGGCCCACGGGGTCATCGACTACCACCCGGTCGTGGCCGGCACCGCCACCGATGTGGCCGACCACATGCAGAAGTGGTTCGAGGCAGGGGCCTGCGACGGCTTCTCGCTGGCCATCGACGGCTACCACGACGGCGTCGACGCCTTCGTCGACCAGGTCGTCCCGATCCTGCAGGAACGCGGCCTGTTCCACCTCGACTACGAAGGCCCCACCCTGCGCGACCACCTCGGCGCCCGCGACCAGTACGGGCTCGACCCGCGCGTCACGGAAGCGGCTCGATAATGCCCACCACCCAGCCCTCCGACACCGTGACCGAGCAGGCGTTCCGCAACGCGATGGCCACCGTCGCGACCCCGGTCGCCGTGGTCACCGCCATGGATGGCCAGCGCCCGCACGGCACCACGGTCAGCGCCTTCGCGTCCCTGTCCATGACGCCCCCCATGGTGCTGGTGTCGCTGGACGAACGCTCACAGCTGCTGGCGATCATCCGCCGCACCGGCCGCTTCGGCCTCAACGTCCTGGGCGCGCACCAGGCCGGTTTTGCCGCGGCCTTTGCCCGCTCGGACCGGGACAAGTTCGACCAGGTCACCTGGTCGCCGAGCGAGGAACTGCCACGCCTGCCGGATTCAGCGGCGTGGATCGCCGCCAAAGTCGACGACTACGTCCGCGCCGGAGACCACACCCTCCTGCTCGCCCACACCCTCCTGCTCGCCCACGCCGTCACTGCCGAAGCGGGCGTGGGAAGTCCGAGTCCGCTCACCTATCACCAACGCGCCTTCGGCACCCACACACCGCCGGCCACCTGACCCTGCGATCACACGGGCTCGCGCTTCCTACCGGGCCGGGACCACGGGCAGGACGATGCGGGACGGCCGGGCGGGGTCGTGGAAGACCTGCTGCCGGGCCACTCGGGCGGTGGTCGCGCTCTCCTCGGGTTCGCCGGTGTTGAGGTTGCGGTCCCAGCGCGGGAAGTTGCTGGAGGTGACCTGGATCCGTATCCGGTGCCCCGCCTGGAAGACGATGCTGGTCGACCACAGGTCCACGCCGTGCTCGGCCGCCTCGCCCGGTGTCGCCCGTACCCGTACGATGCCGTCGGCCACATTGCGGGACACGCCCATCTCGTCGACGTCGCACAGGCGTGCCACCCAGTCGGTCGAGGGCCCGTCGGTGGCCGCGAAGAGCACCGCCTTGACGCGGCCGGTCACCTCGACGTCCTCGGTGAGCGGTTCGGTGGTGAAGACCAGGACGTCCTCGCGCGTCTCCACGGCCGTCTGCTCCAGTGGCCCAGGACGGAACTCGTCGGTCATCAGGAGCGCGCCGCCGGTCGTGGGCACCGGATCCATCGGATCGTAGGTGAACTCCTCGGGCTGCTCGGCGGTGGACGGCGGCTCACGGGTCAGGCGCCCGTCGGCGCGCAGGTGGAAGTCCGTGTCCACCGCACGCGACAGGGGCCATTCCGTCTCCTCGCGCCACTGGTTGATCCCCATCACGAACAGCAGCACCTTGCCCGTGTCCGGCTCCAGAGCCTCGCCGTCGCCGAGCGTGCGCCCGAACCAGTCGAGCTGCAGGTCGTGCACGCGTCCCCGCATGCCCATGAAGTCGGAGTGCGCGGCGAACCCGAAGTTGACGTCGCCGACCACGTGCCGCCAGTTGGTGTGGGACCACGGGCCCATGATCAGCGTGGCGGACCGGCCGGCCCGGCGCATGGCGGTGAAGTTGTCGAGCGTGCCCTGGGCGAAGATGTCGTACCAGCCGCCGAGCTGGAAGGTGGGCAGATCGACCTCGTCATGCCGGCCCGCGACAGTGCAGGACCGCGCCCAGCCGGGCTCCCGCCGGGACCGCTCGTAGCCCAGCTCGGGCAGATCGTGCCGGGCGAACGCGGGAAACCGCCCGGCGGGCAGCTCCCCGTAACCACCGCTCGCCAGGCCGTCCAGATCCTGTACGAGCCCGGTGATACTGCTCACGAGCCCGTCGAGGTCGGTGCGGTGCCGGCGCATCAGGGTGTCGGCGCCCTGCATGAGGGACCAGGGCGCGGTGATGCCGAGCTCGATCGCACCGCCGCGCGAGAACAGCCCGTCGTCCGGATCTGACCACGTGATCATCGGGGCGATCGCCTTCAGCTCCGGCGGCTTCGACAGCGCCGCCATCCACTGGGTGTTGCCGAAGTAGCTGCCGCCGATCATGCCGACGGAGCCGCTCGAGCCGGGAAGGGCGGCGGCCCACCGTACGGTGTCGTAGCCGTCGCTCTCCTCGTACGTCCACGGCTCCCACTCGCCCTCGGAGGCGAACCGTCCCCGGGTGTCCTGGATGACCACCAGGAAGCCGCGCCTGGCCGCCGCCAGGGGATCGAGCACGACGCCCATCATGGGCGTCTGCTTGCCGTACGGCAGCCGGGTCAGCAGCACCGGCCACGGTCCCGTACCGCCGGGCCGGTAGACGTCCGCGCGCAGCACCGTGCCGTCACGCATCTCCGCCGGAACATCGAACTCGATCTGGATCTCCGTCATGTGCTGCTCCTTTGCCTGCCACGACGCCTTCACGCGACATGGTCGAGCCGGGTCCCCCTCACGCACCACACCCGAATGGGGGTGGCCACGGCGCTCCCGGGGCAGTCACGCCGCCGCGTTCAACAGGTCGGCCAGCAGGTCGGGCCTCTCCAGAGCGATGAAGTGGCCCACTCCCGGCACCTGCGTGAAATCGGCGGCAGGCAGCAGTTCCTTGTTGGCTTCCCGGTCCGATGGCCGGGACCAGTCCTTCTCCCCGTAGACGAGGTGGATGGGGGCCTTGACCTCGGGGTAGCGCGAGCGGGCCGCGATGAGGCTGGGCAGGCTCTGGTACACGGCCCGGGCGACGGTCGGGTAGCCGGGGCGGCTGCCCACCTGGAGGAGCTCGTCGATGTAGTCCTCCCGCAGTGCGCTCTTGTCGCCGAGGCCGCCCTGAAGGATCTTGCTGAGGGCGGGCTTGGGCTCCACGCCGGCGATCACCGGACCCACCCCCGGGGCGAGGACACCGGTGACCACCACACGGGCGAGGAGGCCGGACCGGGCAATTCCGCCGCGGAAGTCGTACGTGTTCACCGCCACGACGCGCCGTACCCGCTCCGGCAGATCGGCCGCGGTGGTCAGGGCGAGCACCGCCCCCATGGACTCCCCGACCAGCGTCACGTCCTGGAGGTGGAGTTCGGCCAGGAGCCGTTCGACGCCCGCGCGCATCTCCGGCTCCTGGTACGACGCACCGGGCACGATCTCGGAGTAGCCCATCCCCGGCAGGTCGAGGGCGTACACGGTGTACTGGTTCGAGATCAACGGGATGAGGGAGCGGAAGTGCTCGGCCTGCGTGCGCACGGTGTGCAGCAGGACCAGGGGGGCACCGGTGCCCGCCTTGAGGTAGCGCAGCGTTCCCTCGTGGCTGTGGCGTCCTGCGCGCGGGGCGAGGGTGTGGCTGGTGGTCCCCGGAATGTGGATCGTGGGACGCATCTCTGGGCTGGGCATCTCGCCGGCTCCCCCTGTGTGTGAACTGCGGATAGGTGACTCGGGTACGGCCCGCCCGCAAGGGTCGTGACCGCGCTCCAACTCCCGGACTCGTTGATAAACCGGCCGGTTTCCACCACCGTAAACCGATCGGTTTCCGCGCGCAAGCTCAGGCAGTGAACTGAAAAGTGGACGGCCGCTGAGTCGAAGGTGCTCACCGCGCTCGGCCTCGAGAGCGAACCGGCGGTCATCTTGCTGAACTCGCCTCTGCCCGGCATGCGTTGGTGAGCCTGGGCTCCTCGGTCGCGCAGCAGGCGCGTCTCCGCTGGTCAGGGGGTCGGCCGACTGCGGGGTATGGACACTGTGGAAGGAGTGCGGGTGTGGGCGATGGGCGTCCTCGGCGTCGTCGACGCCTTGGGTGTGGCTGCAGGTCTCGTAGTGCTGGGGCGCCTTGGCCCCACTGCAGGGCCGACCCCTTTCGCCGGACGGCAAGGTGCGGGTCGAGGGGGACGGCCCGCCCCTTGACCTTGCGTGCAGAAACCGATCGGTTTTCATTTTGTCCGCATCGAGTTAACCTCGTGGTATGACCACTCAAGTGAAGCCAAGTACCAGAGAGCGGCTGCTGGAGGCGGCGGCCACACTCACCTACCGAGACGGTGTCGGCATCGGCGTCGAGGCGCTGTGCAAGGCGGCGGGGGTGTCCAAGCGCTCCCTGTACCAGCTGTTCGAGAGCAAGGACGAACTGCTGGCAGCGAGCCTGGAGGAACGCTCCTCCGCCTTCGTGGCGACCCTCCTGCCCGCGGCGGACGATGGCCGCTCACCCCGCGAGCGGATCCTGCACGTCTTCGAGCGGCTGGAGTCGCAGGCGGGTGCGCCCGAGTTCCAGGGCTGTCGGTACCTGGCCGTGCAGATCGAGCTCAAGGATCAGAACCACCCCGCGAGCCGGGTGGCCCACCGGGTCAAGGCGGACCTCACGGCGTTCTTCCGTTCCGAGGCCGAACGGGGTGGGGCGAGCGATCCCGACCTGCTGGCCCGGCAGCTGATCCTGGTCTTCGACGGCGCCAGTGCCCGTGCGGGGATCGGAGCCGACAACCTGACAGGGCTCATCGCGCCCACTGCGGCCACCCTGCTCGATGCGGCAGACATGCGCTGACACATCGACTTTTCGAGCAGGCGCGGTCACCGATGCGCTCCCCGAGTTGATGCCGGTTTGGGGCAGCCGGATCAGTTCACTGCCTGAGCTTGCACAGGAAAACCGATCGGTTTACAGTGAGGGGAAACTGATCGGTTTCCCAATGACTTCGGAGCCTGTGATGACGACAAATCGGCCGGTGGCCCTCGTGACGGGCGCGTCCTCCGGCATCGGGAAGGAAGCCGCGCTCGCGCTGGTCGCAGCGGGTTTCGACGTGGCCGGCACAGGCCGCGACGCCTCACGCGTCACCCCGCTCGACGGTGTGACGTTCCTCGACCTCGACGTGGCCAGCGACGAATCGGTCACCGCCGCGGTCCAGCAGGTGATCGAGCGGTTCAGGCGGATTGACGTCCTGGTCAACAACGCCGGCGTCGGCTCGATGGGTGCGGCCGAGGAGACCTCCGTCGCGCAGGCCCAGGGCGTCTTCGACACCAACGTCTTCGGGGTCATGCGCATGGTGAACGAGGTCCTGCCGCACATGCGCGCCCAGGGACGCGGGCGCATCATCAACATCTCGTCCGTACTCGGGTTCCTGCCCCAGCCGTACATGGCCGTCTACGCCGCCTCCAAGCACGCGGTCGAGGGCTACTCCGAGTCCCTGGACCACGAGGTCCGTGAGCTCGGCGTCCGGGCGCTTCTCGTCGAACCCGCCTACACCAGGACCGGATTCGAGGATGAGCGATGAGATCTTCGGCCCCATTCTGCCCATCGTCCGCGTCCCCGACCTGGACGCGGCGATCTCCTTCATCAATGAGCGGGACAAGCCGCTGGCTCTGTACGCCTTCACCGCGTCCAAGCGCTCCAAGCGGCGCCTGACTTCGGAGACCTCCTCCGGCGGCCTGGCCTTCGGCGTGCCGACCGCCCAGCTCGCCGTGCCCGGCCTGCCCTTCGGCGGCGTGGGCGAGAGCGGCATGGGCAGCTACCACGGCTCGTACTCCCTGGACACCTTCAGCCACACCAAGTCCGTCCTCGACAAGCCGCTCAAGCCGGACACCCTGAGCGTGACCTACCCGCCCTACACCCGCCGCAAGGACCGCATTCTGCGACGGATCACGTGAACCGGAGCAGCGATGTCTCCCGGGGATTCATGCGGAGCAGGGACACACTGCCGCCGACGTGACCCCCGGCACCCTCGCCGCCTTCACCCGCTTCGTGCGCTGGAGATGCCGGTCCTGGCCACCGGTGGTCAGCACGTCGCCGTGATGCAGGGAATGCTGAAGGCAGGGCGACCGACGTCCGGTACACGAGCATTGAGGGCAGCGGCCACATCGCGGAAGAACAGCCGGAGCCTGCGGCGAGAAACCGGAAGGGTGGAAAGCCGAGCAGTTTTACGATTCTTTCACGGTGTTTACCGGCCGTTCTCGATAACTCGCAAGTAACAACGCGTCGTTGTTTGAACGATAACCCTCTCATGAGTGGTTGCGGGATTTTGTTGAAGTTTCTAAGTCCGAGTGATCTACTGATCTTGCTGCAGTGAGCTGCTGAATCGGCAAGAGCGCAGGGGTACTTCTATGTGCCGGGATCCGCGTCCGTCCGCTTTCACCGCTCCTTCCTGCAGTTGTTGCCACCCCTCACCGAAAGGCCCCCCATGAGGACCCCCGTTTCCGCGATATCCGCCGTCGCCGCGGGCGCTGCCGCCATCGCGCTGCTCAGCGTTCCCGCCACCGCGTTCGCCACCACCGCGGAAGGCACGACCGAGCGATCCACCTCCTACGTGGCCGCCGGCAGCGTCTTCCAGGAAGCCCTGGCCGAGGGCACCGTCGTCGGCACGCTGGACTACTGCGAGCCGGGCGCCAACGAACCGGGGCGCTGCAGCTGACCCTGCCGACCGATGTCCCGCCGGATCGGCCGACTCGGTCGATCCGGCGGGGCGCCCGACCGCGCGGAGCGGAAAGGACGGTGACGTTGCGGCATGACCGCATCGCACGCCCTGGTGGTGTCCCTGCGGAAGGCGGGGACGCATTTGCTGAAGGAAGTGATGACCCGGTTCGGCTACTCCCTCCATGGGGAGGTCTCGGCCACCGCCGACATCCAGCCGAAGCTGAGGGGCGACACGCTGTGGCGGGTACTGACGATGGTCCACGACGAAGAGGAACTGCACCGGCTCACCGCGAGCAAGGACCGGGCCGCGGTCGACGCGACCATCGCCGAGGCGGTCGCCGCGTTCTACGGGGCCTGGCGCATTCGGCTCGGCATACCCTGGCGGGGCCCGGCAGACGAGGCCCCTTCACAGGAACTCGTCGCCAGGACCCTGGCGCGGACCGCCGCCCGCAGCTTCGCCGACACTCCAGGAGGCGTCTGCTGGTTTCTGCACCAGCTCGATCCGCACCGGGTCGACGAGGGTTTCCTGAGCGAGTGGCTGGACACCGGCAGCCCCAGGATCGTCTTCAACTACCGCGATCCGCGCGACGTACTGCTGTCCATGGTCAACTTCCTCTCCAGTGAGACCGGCCGCGGAGTCGGCCACTTCACCGACCACCGCGTCTACGGCGCCATCCTGCGGAACGCGGGCAGTTTCGAGGAACGACTGACCATCGCCCTCACCGACCCCTGCTTCCCCGGCGCCGACGCCTTCGAGCGCGGGCTGTGGCTGCTGCGCCACCCCGCCGTCTGCAAGGTCTCCTTCGAGGAACTCGTCGGCCCGCGCGGCGGCGGCTCCCGGCAACTCCAGTCGGCGGCCGTCGTCCGGATCGCCGACTTCCTCGGCACGGACGGCGACCCTGTCCAGAACCCGGCCGGCCTCGTCGACCAGCTCTTCAACGACCGGGCGTACTCGTTCCACCAGGGACGGATCGGCGCCTGGCGCGAGCACTTCACGCCGGAGCACGAGAAGCTCTTCGAGGAACGGTACGGCACCGTGCTGGACGCCTACGGATATCGCTGACCGTGGGACCCTCCCTTCCGGCCAGGTCACCTCTGGTCGGTGGTATCGGGCGCCGTCACCCCCGGTCGGAGACGAGCGACCAGACCTCCACATCATGTCGCACACCGCCCAGCGTCAAAGCCGAGCGGAGCACCCCCTCGCGCTCCATACCGAGTCGTTTCGCCACCGCGATGCTGCGTACGTTCCCGGTCGCCGCCGACCACTCGGCCCGGACCATGCCCCGGGTGCCGAAAGCCCAGTCGATCATGAGGCGGGCGGTCCGGGTCACCAGTCCGCGGCCCCGCGCCTCCGGTGCCAGCCAGGCACCCAACGAGCAGACCCCGTTCCGGGTCACCGCGGACGCGCCGCGACCGGGCCGTCGCCGCTGCGGAGGTCGCGCGCCGCCTGCACGAGGTCGGGCTGGCCCCGGCGACGGTCGTCGACCGCTACCCCTTCCAGCTCTCCGGCGGCATGCGGCAGCGCGTCGCGATCGCGGCGGCGCTGGCGCGGGATCCGGAGCTGCTCATCGCGGACGAGCCGACGACGGCCCTGGACGTCACGACCCAGGCAGAGGTCCTCGCCCTGCTGCGACGGTTGCAGGCCGACCGGGGTATGGCCCTCGTGCTCATCACCCACGACCTGCGTGTCGCGTTCTCCGTCTGCGACCGGGTGCTGGTCATGTACGCCGGGTCCGTGCTGGAGGACGCTCCGGCCGCCCTGCTCGCCCGCTCGCCGGGACACCCCTACAGCCTCGGCCTGATGCTGTCCGAGCCTCCCGTCTCCCACTACGTGGACCGGCTGGTCTCCCTGCCCGGCCAGGTGCCGGCCGCCGACAGCGTCGCCGGCACCTGCGCCTTCGCCGACCGGTGCGAGTGGCGGCGCGACGCCTGTGCGACGACGCGACCCGAGCTGGTCCCCCTGCCGGAGGAACGGAAATCCGCCTGCGTACGGATCACCGAGATCGACGACGAGCTCCGCGGCCGCCTGCTCGCCACCACCACCCCGGCCACACCTCCCCCCGCCCCCGACGGCCCCCCTCTCCTCGTCGTCAAGGGCCTCACCAAGACGTACCGGGGAACGTCTTCGCGCATCCTGCCGCGAAGGACGACGACGGGGACGACGGCACTGCGCGAGGTCGCGTTCGAGCTCCGCGAGCGCGAATCGCTGGGCGTGGTCGGCGAGAGCGGCTCCGGCAAGACCACCCTCGCCCGCTGCCTTCTGGGCCTGACCAGGCCCACCACCGGCACGATCCGGCTCGGCGGTGTCGATGTCAGCGACTACCGCGGGCTGAGCCGGAACGACCACCGCGAGGTGCGGCGGCTGGTCCAGATGGTCTTCCAGGACCCGTACTCCTCCCTCAACCCACGGCTCACCATCGGTACGACTCTGCGCGAGGCGGTCGCAGCGGGCCCCGACCCGGCCCAGCCGCCTCAGGAGTTGCTGGAGCGTGTGGGCCTGCCCGCCTCGTACGCGCGAAAGCACCCGGGCGCGCTGTCCGGCGGTGAGCGACAGCGGGTCGCCATCGCCCGCGCGCTGGCGGTCCGCCCCAAGCTGCTGATCTGCGACGAGCCCGTCGCGGCGCTCGACGTGTCGGTGCAGGCCCAGATCCTTCAGCTGCTGCGCGAGGTGCGCGCCGGATACGGCACGAGCCTGATCCTCATCACCCACGACCTGTCGGTCGTCCGCCAGATGACCGACCGCGCCATTGTGCTGAGCGGCGGGGAGATCGTCGAGAGCGGCGAGACCGCGGCCCTCCTCGATGCCCCCCGCCACCCCTACACCCAGCGACTCCTCGCCTCGATTCCGGGCGAGAGCTGAGCAGCCCCGCTCAGACACCCCCCAAGTACGGAAGCAGGAAACCAGATGCCCCCCACCGCGCCCAGCCGACCCGTCAAGCCGTTCTCGCGGCGGACGCTGCCGACCGCCGTGCTGCTCACCGCCCTCACCGTCGTTGCCGCCACCGCCTGCACCAGCGACAACGACACCGCGGCCACGGGGCCGAAGAGAACGACCGACAAGGCCATACCCGTGGTCGACTGGGCGCTGCCCAACGCGCCCGCGTCGCTCGACTACGCCAAGAGCTACGACAACAACTCGACCGGCGCCGTCATGTCCCTCGTCACGGAGCCCCTGGAGCGTGTCTCCAGCACCGGTGAGTTCACCCCGAACCTCGCGGCCTCGGTCACCCAGCCGGACACCACCACTCTCGTCTACAAGCTCCGGTCGGGGGTGAGGTTCTCGAACGGTGCGGAGATGACGGCACAGGACGTCGCCTGGAGCATCGAGTACTTCACGGCCGATACGGCCCAGACCGCCGCCCTCGGCCAGCAGGTGGGCAGCGTCAGCGTGACCGGCCCGCTGGAAGTGACCGTGAAGCTCAAGGCCCCCGCCCCGACGGCGCGTGCCGGTATCGCCCTCGCGACGCTCGTCGAAGAGGCCAAGTTCGCGAAGGCGCACGCCAAGACCCTGGGCAACGCGGGGACCGCCCCGATCGGCACGGGCCCCTACAGGGTCGCCTCCCAGACGGCGGAGAAGATCACGCTGGTCCGGAACGCGCAGTACACCCGGACCAGACCGGCCGCGGACAAGGTCGTCTTCTCTGTCATCCCCGACGACACGGCCCGCCAACTCGCCCTGCGCTCCGGTTCGGTCGACGGCGGCCCCGTGACCAACCCCAAGAGTGTCGCCCAGTGGAAGGCCATCCCGGGCGCGACGGTCTACGCCTCCCCTTCGCTGTCCCAGAACTTCCTCGCCATGGACGTCACCCACGCCCCCTTCGACGACGTGCACGTCCGCCGGGCCGTCGCCCACTCGATCGACATCGCGGGCATCATGAAGGCCGGCTTCGACGCGTACGCCAAGCCGATGACGGGGCTGGTCCCCGCCGGGGAACTGGCCGGCGTGGCCGGCTCGCAGCAGGCGGCGGAAGCCTTTCTGGCCGACCTGCCCCAGTACGAGCACAGCGAGGCCGAGGCCAAGGCCGAACTGGCCAAGTCGGCGCACCCTCAGGGCTTCTCGACGACCATCGAGTACGTCAAGGACTACCCCTGGCAGGAACTCACCGTGCTGAACCTCCAGCGGAACCTGAAGCCACTCGGCGTGAAGATCACTCCCAAGCCCGTCACCGCGAACGAGTGGTACGCCAAGTTCTTCAAGCACGAACTGACGGGCATCACCCTGCCGTTCGGCTTCGGGGCGAGCTACCCGGACCCGGCCCCCCTGCTCGGCAAACTCGTCGGCACGACCAACATAGGCCCTCAGAAGATCAACATCGCCAACTGGACCACCCCCGAGGTCGACAAGGCCCAGCAGACCGTCACCACCGCAGGCCCCAGCGCCACCCGCTGGGCCGCCGCCAGGACGATCCTCACCCAGGTCGCCGACCAGGTCCCCTACGTCCCGCTCTTCACCGAGGACGAGGTCTACACCGTCGGCAAGGGCCTCGCCTTCGAGAAGTCGGGCATCACGTCCTTCGACCTGTCCAACGGCAGCTGGATCTTCACGCTGAAGCCGACGGCCTGACCCGGGCGCCGGCTACGTACCAGTACAAGGCCGGCACCAAGGCCGGCGCGGGGACGGTCACTGCGGCTGGTCGGTGTTCGGCAGCCAGGGGTGTCGGGATGCCGACAGCACCGCCCGCTGCACGACGAGTAGGGCGCCTGACCGGTATCAGCCCAGGTCGGGCGCCCTGCTCGGGTTGCTGGAAGAAGCTGCCCCCTATGCCTCTGTCGCCTCCGGCGCTTCCGTTGCCGCCGTCCTCGCTGCGAGGGGGCTCCTGCCCCCGCTGAACGCGAAGTAGAGCACCCCGGACACGACGACTCCGATGAACCAGGAGTACGGACCCAGCGTCGCCCCGTATCCGGACGGTCCGTAGACGGGGAGGATGCTGGAGAAGACGGCGCCCACCGCCCCGGCGGCGAACGCCCGTACGTTCCAGCCGCCCTGGAAGCGGAACTCCCCGCCTTCGTCGTACAGAGCGGGCACGTTCAGCTGTGTCTTCCGGATGAGGTAGTAGTCGACGACGATCACACCGAAGATGGGGCCCATCGTCGAGCCGATGGCGTTGACGAAGCTGGGGGCGTTGTCCCAGGGGTGGAGCGGGTAGAGCAGGAGCGCGATGACGGCGGCGATGAGGCCGCCCCTGCGGAAGGTCACGTACTTCGGGGCCACGTTGGCGAAGTCGAAGGCGGGACTGACGAAGTTGGCGACGACGTTGATGCCGAGGGTCGCCACGGCGAAGGTCAGGGCGGCGAGCAGGACGAGGAACGCGCTGTCGAACTTGGCGGAGATCTCGGCCGGTTCGAGGATGACCTCGCCGTACACCTCGCTGGCGGCGGACGTGGTGATCGCGGCGACGAGGGAGAAGAGGATCAGGTTGACGGGCAGGCCCCAGATGTTGCCCTTCTTCAGGGCCTTCTCGTCGGGGGTGAAGCGTGCGAAGTCACCGAAGTTGAGGAACAGGGCGGCGAAGTAGGTGACCCAGGTGGCGGCTATCGCGGCGATCGCGGCGAATGAGCCCGGGCTGACGTCGAGCCCGGTGGCGCTCTTGGCGAGTGCGGCAAGGTCACCGCTCGGCATGTCGACGGAGAAGGACAGTGTTCCGGCCTCCACGGACAGCGCGATCGCGAGGATCAGCATCATCAGCCAGACCGCCGGGCCGGCGAAGTCCTGGAAACGGCGGACCGTTTCCATCCCCTTGCTGATGATGAGCAGTTGGGCGGCCCACACACCGAGGTAGCACAGCACTTCAAGGCCGCTGTGGTCGAAGAGCCGGCTGGTCTCGTGCAGATCCCTGGGTCCGTCGTAGCGGATGAGGAAGGCCACGATGGCGCCGGCGGCGGCGCTGGTCTGGGCGCCGTACCAGAAGGTGGCGACCACGGCCCGTACGAGAGCCGGGACGTTGGCGCCGAAGGTGCCGAACGAGGCGCGGGCGAGGACCGGGTAGGGGACACCGGTCCTGACGCCCGCCTTGCCGATGAGGGTCATCAGCCAGTAGATGATCAGCGAGCCCACACCGATGCCGATGAGGAACTTGAAGGTGTTGCCCGCGACGAGGAACAGGCTGGCGGCCAGGAAGTAGCCGTACAGACTGTGCACGTCCGAGGTCCAGACGTTGAAGATGCTGAAGGCGCCCCACTTGCGTTCGGTGGCGGGGGCGAGGTCCGCGTTGTAGAGACGGGGGGAGTACCCGGGCGGGGTGGCGGTTCTGTCCGCGTCCGCGCTGTCCGTGGCCGTCATGTCCTGCTCCTTCTTGCTGTGCCCCATCCCCTACCGACGTTGTGCCGGACGGTTGATGCGTCAGCTAACGGCCCGGATGTTGCATCGGCATGTCGGGCGCATAGCGGACCCGTCAACGGAAAATCTCTTCCATTTCTGGATCGGGTCGCCGGTTGATCCGTGCCTGTGGAGCGGTTGGGCGAGGAGCGTGATCACAGGCGAGACGGACTCCCACGGAATTGTCGGCCGGTGGCAAGGGCCCGAGGCGTGATGCGCGGCGTGTGCTCGTGCCGCTCACTGCTGGTGACGACATCGATCGCATGCAATGGCGGCGATGCCAAGTCCCTTTTGTCGACAACGGAGTTGTCTGCCTGCGGTCGCACGGCTACCGCACCGGCCTGGCGGGCAAGGTGCCCCTCCGCGTCCAGGCCGGGGATGGTTCCACGGCTCCGTGGGGCTCACGGACGCGGCCATCAGCCAGAAGATGCTCTCAGACGTGACGGACGGGCTGTGGCGACGCCTGTGCGTGCGCTCGGTGCGGTAAGCCGCCACTGGCACAGCGAGCGTGGAAGCGTGCCTGCGGGGCGGCGGCCGGGTTACTCCGCCAACGCGCCCATCGCCCGGTCGAGCAGCACGGCCAGCGGGACAGTACCCTCACAGGCCACCCACCCCGTGGCGGCCACGTCCAGGCAGGCGAGCGCGGCGGCGGCCAGTGCCCTCGGCCTGGTGTCCTCGGGCCGGTCAGGGCCTGCCCCCAGCCGCCGGGCGATCTCCGGCACCAGCAGCTCCTGCCAGCTCAGTTGCTTCTCGTAGTGCCGGGCGCGCAGTGCCGGGGTCTCCTGAAGCATGCGCAGATAGCTGAGTGCCTGCTCGGGCGCTGCCTCGTTCATCCGCGTGAGGACGTCGAACGCCCGGCGCAGTGCCTCCCAGGGCCGCTCGTCGTCGGGGCGGGCGGCGAGCGCCTCCGCGATCTGGCGGCCGGATTCCTCCAGGCGTCCGAGGACGATCTCTTCCTTGGTGCCGAAGTACCGGAACAGGCTGGCGCGCGACAGGCCCACCTCGCCGGCGATCTGGTCGACGGTCGTCCGGTCGAACCCCTGCTCGGTGAAGAGCCGGTGCGCCACCTCGACCACCTCCGCCCGAACCGTCGCACGCATGCGCTCACGCAATCCGGGCGGCTTGCGGGCGGGCTGGTCGGCGGTACGGGCGGTCTCGCTCATACCAGAAGGGTACAGCAAGGACTCAATTTGATACTGAGTATCAGACTGTGCGGCAAGGCGGACGCGGCGGCGCTCCGTGCGCTGCTGCCCCGGCTCCGGGGCAGGCCGCTGACCCGCTCGTACCGGCCCGCCGACACCTCCTGGCCGGTCCTCGACTCACCATCGGGGACGTACTCCGCAACGCCGCATCGACCGCCCCGGACCGCCTGGCGCTGATCGAGATCGCCCCGCCCGGCGCCGACCGCACCTGGACCTACGCCCAGCTCCTGGACGACGCCGAGCACGCCGCGTCCTGGCTGGCCACACGGTTCGCCCCGGGCGAGCGCATCGCCGTCTGGGTCCCCGGCATCCCCGAGTGGGTCATCCTCCAGTACGGCGCCGCAATGGCCGGGCTCGTCCTGGTCACCGTCAGCCCCGCACTGCGCGACGGCTGACACTTCTGGAAGCCCTGAAGTCGTCCGCTCTCTGGCGCACACTGCGAGAGAATTATATTCTCATTTTTTGGAGATTACATTTTTCTTCAGCGGAGATGGCGTTCGCGTAGGGCTGCGGATGCCAGCTGTCAGAGCTGCCCAAGCAAGCGGAGGCGGTCATCGTGCATGGGTTGAAGGGCAAGGTGGTCCTGGTGGCGGGTGCCGCCACCGGGCTGGGCGCCGCCTCGGCGCGGCGGCTGGCGCGGGAGGGCGCCAGAGTCGTCGTCGGCGATCTGAACGCCGGCGGTGCCGAGGAGACCGCCGCCGGCATCCGCTTCGGGGGTGGCGAGGCGATCGCGGTCGAGTTCGACATCTCCGACGCCGCCTCGGTCGGGAACCTGGTCTCGGCGGCGGTACGGACCTACGGAGGTCTGGATGCCGTTCACGTCAACGCCGGGGACATGGGCGCGGTCCAGAAGGACACCGACGTCGTCGACATCGACCTCGCGGTATGGGACCGCACCGTCGCCGTCAACCTGCGGGGCCACATGCTGGTCTCCCGCCACGCCGTGCCCGAACTCCTCGCCCGCAGCGGTGGTGCGATCGTCTACACCTCCTCCATCGCCTCGTTCACAGGTGACCCCAAGCGGCCGGCGTACGCCGCGACAAAGGCGGGCGTCAACGCGCTCGCGCGCCATGTGGCTTCACGCTGGGGCAAGGACGGCATCCGGGCCAACGCGGTCGCGCCGGGTCTGATCCTGACTCCTGAGATCGAGCAGGGTGCGCCGCCGGAGATGCTGCGGGCCATGCTCGACCGGACCCGCAGCACTCGTCACGGTCGCGCCGAGGACGTTGCCGGCCTGGTGTCCTACCTGCTCTCCGAGGAGGGCGCCTGGATCAACGGGCAGGTCCTGAACGTCGATGGCGGCACCGTGCTGCGCTGACGAGCCGTGCGTCGCGACGGAAGCACATCTCCACATCCTCACGATTCGCGGAAGCGAGGTCCTTCCAGCATGCAGATGAGTGCGAGATTCCCCACGAAACGCGCGTTCCCGGCAGGAGCGGTCGCGGCGCTCCTTCTCCTCGCGTCGTTCCAGCCGCAGGCGGCTCAGGCGGCGGAGCCACCTGCGTCGCTCTCGTCGGCGACGGTTTCGGTCGACTTCGGGTCGAGGCAAGGTCAACTGCCGCGGCCGGAGAGGTACAACAACTTCGGCAACGTCACTGCGTGGCCCCAGCAGCGCGCCGGTGATGTGAAGCTCTTCAACCGGCAGGGCCTGCACGGTGACATCTACCGCGTGTGGCTCAGCAGTCCCAACGCGCCGGTTGAAGACAACGTCTTCAACCAGTGCGACCTCAAGACCCTGGCTTGTGACTTCTCCAGGCTGGACGCCTACCTCACTCAGGCGAGCACCGTGTCCGACGCGGTGATGGTGAATCTCAATCCAACGGACTTCGTCGAGGGCAAGAGGCCGCAGAAGGACCTCAAGCCGATGCTCGAGCTGATCATCCGAAGCCTGAAAGAGGAGTATCCCCGCATCAAGTACGTCGAGGCGTTCAACGAACCGGACTGGCAGTTCCACGGAAAGCAGCGCCATGACGGACTCCCCGCGGACGAGACGACGTTGCAGATCGACGGTCTGTACCGCTTCTATGTGCCGTTCTACGAGGCCGTCGACGAGGTCAACAAGGAACTCCGGCGTGCGGACCGGGTCAAGCTCGGTGGGCCGGGGCTGTCGCTGATGGACCCGAAGTGGCTGGAGCCCTTCCTCGACGCCTACGCGGCCGACAGGAATCCGCGCAAGCGCCTCGACTTCCTCTCGTACCACTCCTACCTTTCGTGGGACGCGGACTACAAGGTTCCGACGCTGTACAGCGGCGACCTCAGGGTGGTGGCGTCGCAGCGGAAGGTGTTGCGCGGATGGCTGAAGGAGCGTCGCCTCGACCAGCACATCCCGGCCTTCGTCAGCGAAACGGGCGTCTATCCCGGTCCGGCCTACGACGACGCCGACCCCAAGAAGGACTACATTCGGCAGGCAGCCGCCATGGCCACGTACGGCCACTTGTACGCGAGCCAGCCCGACACCTACATGTTCAACTGGTGCGTGCGGCACAGGGTCGAGGAACGCAAGGACCAGCTGGTGACCCGCACTCCGAACGGGCCGCTCAAGGACACCTTCACCCCCTACGGGAACATGATGCTGATGCAGTCCAAGATGAAGGACACCAGGGTGTCCGCCGTCTCGGAGGCTCTCGAAGGGGACAACGGCGTCTACGCGATGGCGTCGAAGGACAGGACCGGCGCATCGCTGATGGTCTGGAACTGGCAGCACGTCAACGACCGCAGCTACCGGGCCGCGATCGACATGTCCCGCATGCCGTCGGCGCTCAGGCACGGTCCGGTTCGCCAGCGCGTGTTCCGGATCGACCAGACGACGAGCAACTACTTCAGTGACCCGGCCAAGGCCAACCTCCAACTGGTCAAGGAGAAGATCGTCAGGCCGGGCAGGACCTATACCGAGACGGTCGACCTCACGCCCAACGCGATCTACCTGATCCTCCTCGAACGCACCTGACGGGCATAGACCGACCGAGTCGGGTAGCC
>NZ_BAAGPS010000005.1:381824-525868 GCF_054783935.1 Streptomyces pseudoechinosporeus | reverse complement strand
GCGCCGCCCTCAGCCGGCTGGTGTCGTCGGGGCTCGGCTTCTCGCCCCGGCGGTGCCGGTCGGGGTCACCACCGGGACGTGGGTTCAGGCCGCGTCGCCCTGGGCCTGCGTGGCGACGTCGGCCCATTCCTCCCAGGTCTTCAGTCGCTCGGCGTAGACCTGCGGGACGAGGTGGAGCGGGGCGGTGCCGAAGAAGACCCGCAGGGGCGGGTTGTCGGCGTCCACGATCTTCAGCAGGGCCGCGCCGGTTGCGGCCGGGTCGCCGGACTTGATGTCACCCCAGGCGGCGGCCACGGCCGCGCGCAGCTCGTCGTAGGCGGGCAGCTGAGCGGCGAAGGTGGCGGAGGAGCCGGCCCAGTCGGTTTCGAAGCCGCCGGGCTCGACGAGGGTGACCTTGACGCCGAAGCCGGCGACCTCCTGGGCGAGGGCCTCGGTCAGGCCCTCCAGGGCCCACTTGGAGGCGTTGTAGCCGCCCAGGTTGGGGAAGGAGACGACGCCGCCAACAGTGGAGATCTGCACGATGTGGCCGCTGCCCTGGGCCCGCAGGAGGGGCAGGGCGGCCTGGGTGACCCACAGGGCGCCGTAGAAGTTGGTCTCCATCTGCTCGCGGACCTGCTGCTCCGTCAGCTCCTCGACCGCGCCGAACAGGCCGTATCCGGCGTTGTTGACGACGACGTCCAGGCGGCCGAAGTGGTCGTGCGCCCGCTTGACGGCCTCGGTGGCGGCGGCCTTGTCGGTGACGTCCAGTTTCAGCGGCAGGATCGCCGCGCCGTGGGCGGCCACCAGGTCCGCGAGGGAGTCGGTGTTACGGGCGGTGGCCGCGACCTTGTCGCCGCGCTCCAGGGCCGCCTGGGCGAACTGGCGGCCGAAGCCGCGCGAGGAGCCGGTGATGAACCAGATCTTGCTCATGGGAAATACTCCCGTTCGAAGTGAAGTCTTATGGGGAGGCTCTACATCGAGCTGAGACTCAGTATCAAGCTGAGTCAAAAGGTTGATGATGTACGCTGCCCCGCACCTGCGAGGCACGTTTGACAACTGGAGGACAGAGATGTCTTCACATGTGGCGCCTGGTGACCAAGTGACGTCCGGACTCGATCGGCGTACCGAGCTGAGGGAGTTCCTGCGTTCCCGCAGGGCCCGGATCAGGCCCGAGGACGTGGGCCTGCCCTCGCACGGGCGGCGGCGGGTTCCCGGGTTGCGGCGCGAGGAGCTGGCGCAGCTGGCGGGGGTGTCGTACGCCTACTACGCGCGCCTGGAGCAGGGATACGGCGACAGCATGTCGGCCGAGGTGCTGGACGCTGTGGCCCGTGTCCTGCGGCTGAGCGAGGAGGAGCGTGAGCATTTGGGCCGGCTGGCCCAGCCCGAGCGGCAGAGCACGACGCAGGCCGTGCCCCCGCCGCAGCGACTGCGGCCCACCGTCCAGCACCTGCTCGACACGCTCGGCGTGCCCGCCTACGTCGTCAGCCGGCGCCTGGACATCCTGGGGTGGAACCGGCTCGCCGCCGCCGTCTTCGGGGACTGGGGCCGGCTGCCGCCCGAGGAGCGCAACACGGCCCGGCTGATCTTCCTCTCGCCCGAGGCGCGCGACCGGTTCGCCGACCCGGACCGCACGGCTCTGAAAGTCGCCGGCGTTCTGCGCATCAACGCCGGCAAGAGCCCCGAGGATTCGTACCTCTCTTCGCTGATCCAGGAGTTGTCGCAGAAGAGCGAGGAGTTCCAGCGGTTGTGGGCACGGCACGAGGTGAGCTGCGGGACCGTCGGCGACTCCGTGCGGATGCGGCACCCGCTGGTGGGAGAGTTCGACCTCGTCCACGAGCCCATGGCGCTGCCCGGGGGCGCCCCCATGCGGCTGGTCACCTACCACGCCGAGCCGGGCTCCCGGTCGGAGGAAGCCCTGCGGATGCTGGCCAGTTGGGAGATGGAGCCGCTGCGCTGAGACGTGGGGAAGTCCACGCCTTGTGCCCGGTGCAGTCGACAGGTGGGCGGGTGGCCGGCCGAGCTGATGTCGGCTCTACGCACCGACCCATTCATCGGTTCCGTCCGAGAACTTCTGGTGCTTCCAGATGGGCACCTCGTGCTTGAGGCCGTCGATCAGTTTCCTGCAGGCTACGAAGGCATCTCCCCGGTGCGGACACGCCACAGCGACCACGACCGCCGTGTCCCCCACCGCGAGTTCACCGACCCGGTGCACCGCGGCGAGGGCACGCACCGGATAGTTCGCCACGACCTTCTCCGCGATCCGCCGCATCTCGGCCTCCGCCGTCGGGTGGCACGAATACCCCAGTCCGTCCACGTCCGCGCCCGCGTCATGATTCCGCACCGTGCCGACGAACAGCGCGATCCCGCCCGCCGCCTCGTCGCCGACGGCCTGGAAGACCTCCTCCAGGGAGAGCGGTGTCCGCCGTATCGCGATCAGCCTGATCGGCTGCGGGTGCGCCTGCTCACCGGGGTGCTCGTGGGCTCGGTCGGCTGCCATACCTCCGTACCTCCCTGCCACTCGGTCAGCCCCCGATGGCCGACATCGGCCTCTCCGGCCGTACGAACGAGGGATCGTCCAGGCCCGCACCCGCCTTCTTGCCCCACGTCGCGAGCCGCCAGATGCGGGCGATCTCCTCGTCGGGGGCGCCCGAGCGGAGCGCGGCACGCAGATCGGTCTCCTCGCGGGCGAACAGGCAGGTGCGTATCTGGCCGTCGGCCGTGAGGCGGGTGCGGTCGCAGGCCGCGCAGAAGGGGCGGGTGACCGAGGCGATCACGCCGACGCGGTGTGGGCCGCCGTTCACGAGCCACCGCTCGGCCGGGGCGGAGCCGCGCTCCTCGTTGCCCTCGGGGGTGAGGTCGAAGCGGGTGCGCAGGGAGGTCAGTATGTCGCCGGCGGTGATCATGCTGTCGCGCTTCCAGCCGTGCTGGGCGTCCAGGGGCATCTGCTCGATGAAGCGCAGCTCGTAGTGGTGCCGCACGGCCCAGGCGAGGAGATCGGGAGCCTCGTCCTCGTTGAGCCCGGGCATCAGGACGGAGTTGACCTTGACGGGGTTCAGTCCGGCGGCGCGGGCGGCCGCGATGCCGTCGAGGACGTCCTGATGGCGGTCCCGGCGAGTCAGGGTCCTGAAGACTTCCGGGCGGAGGGTGTCCAGGGAGACGTTGACCCGGTCCAGGCCCGCGGCCTTCAGGGCCTCGGCGGTGCGCTTGAGGCCGATGCCGTTGGTGGTGAGGGACATCTGCGGGCGAGGGTCCAGGGCGGCGACCCGCTCGACGATGCCGACCAGGCCGGGGCGCAGCAGCGGCTCGCCGCCGGTGAAACGGACCTCTGTGACGCCGAGGACACGGACCGCGATGTCGATGAGACGGACGATCTCGTCGTCGGTGAGCAGGTCGGGCTTGGCCAGCCACTGCAGGCCCTCCTCGGGCATGCAGTACGTGCAGCGCAGATTGCAGCGGTCGGTCAGTGAGACCCTGAGGTCGGTGGCCACCCGGCCGTGGGTGTCGATGAGCACGTGGGGCCTCTCCTCAACGCGTATCGGATTGTTGTGGCTCGTCAGCGAGCGCGCGACGACTCGGTGCTCGCCGTCATGCGGCCAGGAGCGCGGCTGGTGACGACATCTGGGCCACCGGGACGGAACCGTGGATGGGACCGGGGACGCGGGACAAGGGCAGGCCGGTGCCGTTGTTGGTGTGGGCGATGATCTCGGCGGTGATGGAGATCGCTGTCTCTTCGGGGGTATGGGCGCCGAGGTCGAGTCCGATCGGGGAGTGCAGGCGGGCCAGTTGTGCCTCGGTTACGTCGGCTTCGCGCAGGAGTTCCAGGCGGTGTTCGTGGGTGCGGCGGGAGCCCATCGCGCCGATGTAGCCGACCGGGAGGTCGAGGGCCAGGCGCAGCAGCGGGACGTCGAACTTGGCGTCGTGGGTGAGGACGCAGATCGCGGTACGGGCGTCGACTTCCGTGGCCTCCAGGTAGCGGTGGGGCCAGTCGACGACGACCTCGTCGGCGTGCGGGAAGCGGGCGTGGGTGGCGAACACGGGGCGGGCGTCGCAGACGGTGACGTGGTAGCCGAGGAAGCGTCCGGCCTGGCTGAGGGCGGCGGCGAAGTCGACGGCGCCGAAGATCAGCATGCGGGGCGGCGGTGCGTGGGTGTGGACCAGGAGCGTCAGCTTCTCCGGGCAGGTGTCGGCGTCCCCGCCGATCTCGACGCGGCCGGTCCGGCCTGCCCGCAGCAGCGCGCGGACCTGGGTGGCCACCGTACGGTCCTCCTGCTGGCTGCCGAGTGTCCCGTCGTACGCGCTGCCGCCCCCGAAGACGGACAGGGTGCGGCCGAGACGGTGCTGCGGCCCGTCCACCACCTGTGCCACGGCGACGGGCAGACCGGCCAGCACCTGTTCCAGGGCGGTGGTGAGGTGGGGCTGGTCGGTGGGGACGACGCGCTGGACCAGAACCTCCAGCTCACCGCCGCAGGTCAGTCCCACGGCGAAGGCGTCGTCGTCGGAGTAGCCGAACCAGGCCTGTTGCGGGGGTTCGCCCGGCTCCAGCACCTGCCTGCACAGCTCGTAGACGGCGCCTTCCACGCATCCGCCGGAGATGCTGCCCACGACGTTGCCATCGGTGTCCACGGCCAGTGCGGTGCCGACCGGCAGGGGTGCGCTGCCGCTGACCTGGATGACGGTGGCGAGCGCGAAGGGGCGGGCTTCGCGGCACCAGCGGTACAGCGTGTCCGCGATGTTCAGCATGAGTGGATCTCCTCGGACGGTTGGGAAGCCCGCCGCCGTGCCGGCATGAGGGGGGATAGAGGCACGGCGGCGGGCCGATCAGTGGGACGGCTCTCAGGACCCCTGCCGGTGGCGGGAGGGGCCCCTGCCGCCCGGGGTTCAGAGCAGGGCTTCGGCGGTGATGGGCAGTTCGCGGACGCGGCGTCCGGTGGCGTGGAAGACCGCGTTGGCGATGGCGGGCGCCACGCCGACGATTACGAGCTCGCCCAGGCTCTTGACGCCGATGGGGTCGGCCCTGTAGTCCTCCCCGTCGAGGTAGATGGCCTTGAGGTCGGGGATGTCGGCATGGACGGGGACGAGGTAGTCGGCGAAGTTGGCGTTGGTGATCCGGCCGTCGCGGTGGTCGGTGACCGTGTGCTCAAGCAGGGCCTGGCCGATGCCGCCGATCATTCCGCCCATGGCCTGGCTGTCCGCGAGCTTGGGGCTGATGATCCGGCCCGCGTCGTAGACGCTGAGCATCCGCCGCATCCGGACAAGACCCAGGCGGGCGTCGACAGCGACCTCGGCGAACACCGCGCCGTAGCCGTACATCGAGAACCGCCTGTCCTCCTCCGGCACCGGGGAGTAGGACCCGCGCGCCTCCAGGTGGGTGCGGTTGTTGCGGGCGAGGAGCTGCCGGTAGGTCTCCCCCCGCGCGGGGTTGCCCTTCACATGCATCCGGCCGCCGCGGACCACGATGTCGTCGGCGTCGACACCGTGCAGCGGTGAGCGCTCGTCCTCGACGGCGAGCTTGATGGCCTGCTGCCGTAGCTTGTCGCAGGTGTTCTGGACGGCGGATCCCACGCTGGCCATGGTCTGCGAGGCGCCCTGCGGCGGGGCCGACGGCATCCTGGAGTCGCCGAGCCGGAAGGTGACGTGGCGCATCGCCAGGCCGAGGGCGTCGGCGGCGACCTGGCTCATGGAGGTGTACGTGCCCGTGCCCACGTCATGGGTCGCGGACTGGACCACCACGGTGCCGTCGGCATCGAGCCTGGCGTGGGCATTGGCCTCGCTCTGGAAGACGTCGTAGCAGCCGGTGGCCACGCCGGTGCCGATGAGCCAGTCGCCGTCGCGGGTGGAGCGGGGCTTGGGATTGCGCCGGTGCCAGCCGAACTCGCGGGCGCCGACGCGGAAGCACTCGCGCAGCCGCCGGGTGGAGAAGGGCAGTCCGCTCGACAGGTCTTCGTCGGGTTCGTTGCGGAGCCGCAGCTCGATCGGGTCCATGCGCAGTTTGTAGGCGAGTTCGTCCATCGCCGACTCGATGACGAAGCTGGCAGTGGAGTAGCCGGGGCCGCGCATCCAAATCGGGGTGACGACATCCAGCGGCACGATCTGGGGCGTCTGGCTGACGTTCGGCACGGCGTAGAGCATCTGCCCCAGCGCCAGGTTGGCCTCCCAGAACTGCTCGTAGCTGGAGGTCTCGTACTTGTAGTCGTGGGTCATCGCGGTCAGCCGCCCGCGCCGGCTGCTGCCCAGCCGCAGCTTGTACTCGTACGCGGGCCGGAACCCCACGCTGAAGTACATCTGCCTGCGGGTCAGGACGAGTTTGACCGGGCGTTTCACCTCACGTGCGGCGAGCGCGGCGATGGTGGTGTTCGGCCACCGCCGCAGTCCGTTGCCGAAGGCGCCGCCGATGAACGGCGTTAGGACACGCACGTCCTCCGGTGGAATGCCGAACACGGACGCGAGCTCGTTCTGTACACCGATCACGTGCTGGGTCTTGTCCCACAGGGTGAGCTTGTTGCCCTCCCAGCGGGCGATGGTGGCGTGCGGCTCCATCGGATTGTGGTGGTTGCGGGAGAGACGGTAGGTCATCTCCATCCGGACGTCCGCGGAGCCCAGCGCTTCCTCGGCGTCACCCCGCGAGTAGGGCTGCGCGAAGGGCGGAGGTCCGTCTTCGGCCGGGGCGTCGGTCAGGTCGGTCGAGGCCTTCTCGGCGTCGTAGGTGACTTTCACCAGGCTCGCGGCGTGCTCTGCGGCCTCCAGCGTGGTGGCCACCACGACCGCGACCGGCTGGCCGAAGAACCGGACACGGTCGTCCTGGAAGATGTGCAGCCGCTCGCCCGGGAAGGGGATCATGGGGAACTCGCGGTAGGCCAGCTCGGGCGCGTTGCGGTGGCTGATGACCTTCAGCACGCCGCGCTGGGCTTCGGCCTCGCGGGTGTCCATACCGGTGATACGGCCGCGGCTGATACTGCTGTCGACGACGACGGCGTGCACCACCCCGTCGATGTCGTGCTCGGCGGCGTAGGTGGCCTGGCCGGTCACCTTCAGGCGCCCGTCGACCCGGGACAGGGGTGCGCCGACGGCTGCCTGCGGCTGGGGGCTCATTTGCTGTCTCCTACGGTGCGCAGCTGGCGTTCGACGGTGCGTTTGAGCAGCTCGACCTTGAACCGGTTGTGCCGGAGCGGCCGGGCCCCGTTGGCGGCGCGGCCGGCTGCCTCGGCCCACAGCCGGTCAGAGGGACGCTCACCGACGAGGGCTTCCTCAACGGCAGGGAGTTTCCACGGAACGGTGCCCACGCCTCCGGCGGCGACGTACGCGTCCCGGATCACTCCGCCCCGTACATGCAGTGCGACGGCCGCGGAGGTCAGCGCGAACTCGTAGGACTGCCGGTCGCGCACCTTCAGGTAGCCGGACTTCAGCGGGCGCGGCAGCGCAGGAATCTCGACAGCGGTGATCACCTCGCCGCGGCGCAGGGCCTGTTCACGGTTGGGGGTGTTGCCGGGCCTGAGGTGGAAGTCGGCGAAGGGCACGGTGCGCTCGCCGTCCGGGCCCAGCAGATGCACCTGCGCCTCCAGCGCCGCGAACGCCACCGCCGCATCGGACGGGTGGGTGGCCACGCAAGCGTCGGAGGTGCCCAGGATCGCATGGGTACGGTTGACGCCCTCCAGCGCGGCACAACCCGAGCCGGGCTCGCGCTTGTTGCAGTCGGCGCTCACGTCACGGAAGTACGTACACCGGGTGCGCTGCATGATGTTGCCGCCGATGGTGGCCATGTTGCGCAGCTGCGCGGATGCGCTCAGCTCCAGCGCTTGCGAGATCACCGGATACAGGGAGCGCACCTTGGGGTGGGCGGCCGTCTCGGCCATGCTCACCAGCGCGCCGATGCGCAGGCCACCGCGCCGGGTCACGGTGACCTCGCGCAGCGGCAGACCGGAGATGTCGACGAGTGTCTCGGGGCGTTCGACGGTCTCGCGCATCAGGTCGACCAGAGTGGTGCCCCCGGCGATGTAACGCCCGCCGTCACGGCCGGCGTTAACAGCCTCACGGGTGTCGGAGACTTTGGTGAAGGAGAAGGGATACATGGCGGCCGATCCTCATTTCCCGTGTGCGGTCTGCTCGACGGCGCGCACGATCTTCACGTAGCAGCCGCAGCGGCAGATGTTGCCGCTCATGAACTCCCGGATCTCCTCCGGGGAACCGGTGTGGCCTTCCTTGATGCAGCCGACGCCGGACATGATCTGGCCGGAGGTGCAGTAGCCGCACTGGAAGGCGTCCTCGTCGATGAACGCCTGCTGCAGCGGGTGCAGCCGGTCGCCCTTCGCCAGGCCCTCGATCGTGGTGACCTCGGCGCCTTCCAGCCGTACCGCCAGGGTCAGGCAGGAATTGACCCGCTGGCCGTCGACCAGGACGGTGCAGGCGCCGCAGGCCCCCGCGTTGCAGCCCTTCTTCGAGCCGGGCAGGTCGAGATGCTCGCGCAGCAGGTCAAGGAGCGAGGTCCGGTTGTCGACCGTGACGGTGTGCCGCTTGCCGTTGACGGTCAGGGAGACGCGGCTGCTGGGCGACGCGTAGGCGTCGTCCGCGGTCTCGGCGCCGAACACGGACGGCCCCGCTATCAGGCCGCCCGCCACGACCGCACCGCCGACGACGGTGGTGGTCGCGATGAACGTGCGCCGGGACGGGTCGGACGGAGATCCCTCGGGGGGAGAGACTGTTGACTCGGGGAGTTCGGTGGACATGCCCACTCTCTTGGTCGACGGACGACGGACGACGGGTGGAGGTACCGACCACCGTCATGTGCACGAATGCTGCGTGTGAGCAGTCCCGCCGGGCGGCGTCGTGGTCTGCCCTGTCCCCGCAGCGCCGGCCGGGCCGGTTTCTCGGGACACGGTTCACGCCGCGGCGGACGAGGCGAGCCCTCAGCCCAGGACGAGTGCGGTGGCCGCAACTGAACACGATCGGCAGCCGCCTCACCAGGGCCTCCGGTGCGGCACGACATCCACTGTGCGGCATACGGCGCGATCCAACGAGCACAGGCTTTTGGGACGACTCGGGTACGTACCACTGCCGTTGGTACGTCTGGCAGTAGCACCCAGAGCGGTCCGACCGTCGGCGGTGGTCGTCATGCCCACATACGTGCGGAGGGTGCCCGGTATCGGACACCCTCCGCTGTTGAAGTCGGCTCTCGCTCCCGCCGGGACGCTTCCCTGCCGCGCGCGATGTCAGTCGGCGGCGTCGCGCAGCGCCTCGTTGATGTCGCTCAGTGCGCCGGTCAGCCGTGTGTAGTCGTCACGGGCCACGGGCGTGACGAAGTACCGCTCGACGACATGAGAGTGAACGGTCGCGGCCTGAAGGAACACGGTACGGCCGTGATCAGTCGGTTCGACCAGGATGCTTCTGCGGTCGTCCGGTGACGGTACGCGGCGGACCAGACCGGCTTCTTCCATGCGGTCGATCAGCCGGGTGATGCCACTGCTGGTGAGGGTGAGGTCCTCGGCGAGCCGACGCTGCGAGACCTCCTCGCCCGGCTTGCGGCACAGCCTGATGAGGACCTCCAGCATTGTGTGGCTGATCCCGCACTCGCGTCGCAGGGCGGTGTCGATCCGCTGCTCCAGGCGGGTCGCGGCTTTGATCAGCAGCCCGAAGTCGTGAACGAGCCGGCTGTTGGCGGCACGGGCGGCCTGGCCGCCCCGCCGGTTCGCGGCATTCACCTGCCCAGGTCCTCCCATCCTTGACGGTCCTGGCCCGCGATTTTACTGCCACATCACCTACTGACGTCTCAATTGCTGATCAGTCAATTGCTGACTGCTCAACGAAGTTCTATGGTGAACGCCACCCGTCGGCCACATCGGAGAGAGGGACATCCATGGACCTGCAGCACTGGCTCGGCCGAGCCACCCACGCGATACAGGACTGGGCCGACACCTTCGGCCCCTACCAGCCGCACCCGTCACTCCAGGTCGACGACGACCGCTTCGCCGCAGCCTTCGAGGAGTTCACCGGGAGACTTAAGGACAACTACCCCTTCTTCCACCCGAACTACGCGGGCCAGATGCTCAAGCCCCCGCACCCCGCCGCGGTGGTCGGCTACCTCACCGCCATGCTGATCAACCCCAACAACCACGCTCTGGACGGCGGCCCCGCCACGGCCCGGATGGAACGCGAGGCCGTCGCTCAGCTGGCCGCCATGTTCGGCTACGACATCCACCTCGGCCACCTCACCACCAGCGGCACGATCGCCAACCTCGAAGCCCTCTTCGTCGCCCGCGAACTCCACCCCGGTCGAGGTGTCGCGTACAGCGCGGACGCCCACTACACCCACGGCCGCATGTGCCGGGTGCTGGGGATGGAGGGACACGCGGTCCCCACGGACAACCGGGGACGCATGGACCTCGCCGCGCTGGAGGACCTGCTGCGCGGCGGCCGAGTGGGCACGGTCGTGCTGACCGCCGGAACCACCGGGCTGGGGGCCGTCGACCCGATCCACGAGGCCCTGTTCCTCAAAGAGCGTTACGGCGTCCGTATCCACATCGACGCCGCCTACGGTGGCTTCTTCACCCTGCTGGCCGGCGCCGAAGGACCCGAGGGACTCGCGCCTGAGCCCTGGCAGGCGATCGCCGGGTGCGACTCGGTCGTCGTCGACCCGCACAAGCACGGGCTCCAGCCCTACGGCTGCGGTGCCGTGCTCTTCCGCGACCCCGAGGTGGGGCGCTTCTACCTCCACGACTCGCCGTACACCTACTTCACTTCCAGCGAGCTCCACCTCGGCGAGATCAGCCTGGAATGCTCACGCGCCGGCGCTTCGGCCGCCGCCCTGTGGCTCACCTTCCAGCTTCTCCCGCCCACCGCCGACGGCCTGGGCCGGGCGCTGGCGGCGGGCCGCCGGGCCGCATCGAAGTGGGCACAACTGATCACCGCATCCGACCACCTGGAGCTCTACCAACAGCCGGAACTGGACATCGTCAGTTACTTCCCCGTTGTCGACCCCGCCACCCTGAGCGGCATCGACACGGCCTCCGCCCGCATCCTGGCGGACGGCATGACGAGCCCCGACCCGGTGTTCCTGAGCACCCTGAGAGCCGACCGCGAGGCGTTCACCGCACGCCACCCCAAAATCACCGCGGACGCCGACAGCGCACGCATCCTCCGCAGCGTGTTGATGAAACCGGAATCCGAGCACCACGTGGAGCACATCCACCACCAAGTCGAACGGCTCACCCGATCCTGATGGTGATGGCCACCCGCGAATCAGGCGAGGACTGTGTTCACCGACTTGTGTGCCTTGGGCGGGTGACGAGAATCGAACTCGCGCTCCCCGCTTGGGAAGTGACGGAGCTTTCCAGGGAATTTGGCTTCTGGCCTGGGCATGCGCGATTCAAGTGGCAGCCTCGTTCCCGCGGAACGAGCCGCTGTTGACCGTGGTTGTCCGTTCCTACGGGCACGCCGTCGGCGCGGCTTTCGTGAGTGCGCAGAACTTCCGGCGAAGCGTTGGAGACCCTTTCCCTCTGCCGGCTCACTTGCCCGCTTCTGGGCTGTACCGCTGGCGCCTGGAAGCCAACCTCTGCGACTCGGCCGTAGCGGCCACCACGAGGTCGACGACCCCGACGCTTCGGTGCTGTCCGCGCCGCCGCGCCGCCGCGCTGTGTCGCCCGGCCGCCCGGACCCCTGGACGCCACATCCCGGGTCCGTCGCCGAAGCGTTGAGCCCGGCCAGTATCTGATTGATCGTCATTCTGCTTGATTCACAAGGGTGTTGGACCCAGGCTTTGATCCGTCTGTGAACTCCTGATTCATGGAGGAACATCCGTGCCATCCAACCCCCCACTGGTCCCGCGCGCGAAAGCGCGCGGGAGACTTGCTGTCGGAGCCCTGGTCACCGCGCTGTTCGGCCAGTTACTCGCCGGGACCGCCGTCGCCGCCCCCGAGGCCAAGACAGCCAAGACCCCGTCGTCCGGGCGAATAGCCTGGGAACCCTGTGAATCACCCTCCGGCCAGGGCACCTTCGAGTGCGCCACCATCAAGGTGCCCGTGAACTGGAAGCGGCCGAACGGCGCCACCATCGACCTGGCCGTCAATCGCCACCTGGCCACCGACCCCGCCCACCGCATCGGCTCCCTGCTGGTCAACCCCGGCGGCCCAGGCGGCTCCGGTGTGGACTTCGCGTTCAGCGCCCCCGACAGCTTCTCCCCCGAACTGCTGGAGCGGTTCGACATCGTGGGCTTCGACCCGCGCGGTGTCGGCCGCAGCAACCCGGTGAAGTGCGACGCGGACCAAGTGAACGCCCAGGACGCGCTGCTCTACCCGGACAGCGACTCCTCCTTCGCCGCCCTCCGCACGGCCAACCGCGCGCTCGGCGAGAGCTGCCGCGACCTCACCGGACCGCTCGTCGACCACATGGACACCGCGAGCGTCGTCCGCGACATGGACGCGATCCGCGCCGACCTCGGCGAGAAGCGGATCAGCTACTACGGCGTCTCCTACGGCACCGCGATCGGCCAGCAGTACGCCGAGCGCTACCCGCACCGTGTCCGAGCGATGACGCTCGACTCCAACATGGACCACAGCCTGGGCAATTGGGACTTCCAGAAGACCGAGTCCACCGCGGTGGAGGAGTCGTACGGCCAGTTCGCCGACTGGTGCGCCCGTACTCCGTCCTGCGCACTCCACGACCAGGACGTCCGCGCCCTGTTCGGCTCGCTCTACAAGCGCGCCGACGCCGGTGAGCTGGTCCTGCCGGGCGACCCGCCCCAGACGGTCACCCCCCAGGACCTCCAGAGCCTCGCCCTGGGCAACATGTACGACCCGGCCGACTGGTTCGAGTTCGCTCAGACCCTCGCCGACCTGGACGCCACCGCGCCCGCGGCGGCACGGTCCCTCCGGAAGTACGGCGAGCCGACGGAATACCCGTTCTACTCCGTGATGTGCCAGGACTACGACTTCAGCGTTCCCTCGTATGCCACCCTCGCCCGCTTCGAACGCGAACTCGCCCACCGGGCCCCCATCACCCGCCTCAGTCCCCTCGCCTGGACGGTCCAGACCGGCTGCCAGAACTGGCCGACCGAGGTGACCAACCCGCAGCGCAGGCTCCACGTCGACGGCACCCCGCCGATCCTGATGACCAACAGCCGTTTCGACCCGGCCACCCCGCACTCCTGGGGCTCCAACGCGGCCCGGCAGATCGGCCGCGAGGCCGTGTTCCTCACGTACGACGGTGTCGGCCACGGCGACTACTGGCTGAGCCCGTGCGCGCGTGACGCCATCGACACGTACCTCCTCACTCTCAAGACCCCCCGCAAGGGCACCCACTGCCCCCGCGGTCTGGCCGACCGGGCCCTCCGCCCAGCGGCAGTCGCCGACCGGCGGTCTCGTCAACCCGCTGCCCGACCTGCTGGGCACAGGGACGTACCGGTGAACCGCGTGACGCGGCCTGATCCGATCCGGTCCTGAGTGACGGGGCGCGGCCCGGCCGGTTTCGGCCGGGCCGCGCCCCGTGGCACGTCTGCGAGTCGATTCAGTCGTCGAGGGGCGTAGCCGGTGCAGCCGTGGTGGTCGCCGTCGCAGAACGCGGTGGTGTCACGCGATCCGCCAGCGCACGTCCGGCAGAAGCGAGCCGGGAGATCCCGGGGCGGAGAGATATCTCAGGCGGGCACGTCGACGGTCAGTCCGGCTGCCTGGGCGGCATCGGCCAGTCGTTTGTCGTACGTGACGAATGAGGTGAGCTGGGAGCGGATGCGGAGAGCCGTTGCCAGGTGAATGGCGTCCAGGCTCCGTACGGTCGCCGGTTTCACGGTCTGGGCCAGAATACGAATGCTGGCGTCCAGCTCCACCAACTCGATCAGGTCGAGGACTGGGTGGAGTCGGGCGACGGCTTCTGGGGCGTAGCGTGCCAGGGCCCGTGATGACTCGATCTCCACCAGAACCGAACTCGTCCATCCGGTCTCCGCCCGTTCGTCGAGCCAGTCGCGCAACGCCTGTGTCTCCGCCTCGGCGTGGACGAGTTTTACGATGGCGGCCGAGTTGAGATAGATCATCAGTGCTCGTCCTCGCGGCTGCGGGCGATCTCCGCGGCGATGTCGATGCCGTCCGGTTCGCCGAGCGGCATCCGCAGAACAGCTCGACGCATCGCGGCGGCCCGCTCCTTGCGCAGTGCGGCTTCGAGTACGGCTTGGCGGATGGCTGCCGAGCGTGAGCTGCCGTCACGGGTCAGAACATCCAGGGCGTGCTCGGTCTCCGGGTCGCTGCGGATGGTAATGGTGTCAGCCATGCAGCCGTCGTAAGACATTACGTCTTACGACGGCAAGTCCCGGCTTGCCGTCCCCTCCGGAGCCACGAAAACGCCATTCGGTTCCCGGACCTGGCCGCCCGGGTCGACCAGGCCGTGGTGCCGCTGGAGACTCCGGCACCGAACGCCGCGGAGCACCCTTTTGCCGCGAACCTTCCGGGCCCATCTGTCGCTGGTGTCGCACGACATGTACGTACGCCCCGACCTGTCCGAAGAGGCCGAGGAGTACGTGAGGGGTCTGCCGGTGCCGTTCCCGGAGAGCTTCCCCGGCGACGCGGTCACCCTCTACCGCACCCGCAGCGACGACTGGACCGGCCGCTGGTGGCAGACCCTCACCTGGGAGCACGTCCACCGGAGGCTGTCGGAGGCAGCCATGGCTCGGGGGTCGTGGTGTTCGCGGGGGTTCTCGCAGGGCCCAGCGCCCGGATGATGCGGGTCAGATCGACCGGGGCGGCCGCGAGGCGGACCGGCTTGCCCGTGTCGTCGAGTTCGGCGATGTGCCAGCTTCTGAGGACGGTGTCGCCGTCGCCGCCGCGGAGCCGCCGCACGTCCTTGACGGTGAGCCGCTCCACCGGGATCGGTTTCGCCGCGAACCGGCCCGGTCCGGGACGGGGTGTGACGGCGGGCGGGCCGCTTCCGAGGACGATGTGGGTGCCGAAGCCGTGCGGGTTGTAGTCGGTGGGCTCCAGGAAGCGGGCGGCCAGGAACACCTCTTCCTCGTCGGGGAACTCCTGGGTCGCCGCGGCCTCTTGGGACGTACGGATGCGGGTCGCGCGCCAGGCCCAGATGAAGAGGCCCAGCGTGGCCAGGGAGCCCGCGGCCGCCCACGTGAGGGCCACGGGAGAGGTGGGCAGTGTCGTGGGGTTGAGGTAGCAGAGCGGCAACAGCCACAGGGCCGTGACGACGAGCGTGCCCGTGAACGGAAGCGCCGACGGCAGCACCTCGTCGTCGGGCGGCAGGTCGCTTCCCGGCCATTGGTCATGCGCGGAAGCGTGCCATCAGCAGGGCTGCACCCGCTTATGCGGTGTGCGGCAGCTTTCCGGCCCGCAACACTGCCGGATCGGGTACGTCGTGAAGCCCGGTTCGCCGAGTGCCGCGCGTGTTACGGAAATGGGTCCCTGGAGTTGTCGGTGCGTGGCTCACCTGGTGGCGCCAAGCGGCTTACCAGGGATTTCATCGATCTGGATAGGTATACGGTGAAAGTTATACGTCCTGACCCTGGTGCTCATGTCCTGACGTCCGGTCCACTGTGCTGTCTCTCCTGACGCGCGAAACCACAGACAGGCAGGATCGGCGAATGACGGACAACAACGGCGGATTCCTCAGAGTGCTCGGCAGAGGAGACGTTCTGGCACTGGCCTTCGGGGCCATGATCGGTTTCGGGTGGATAGTTCTCACCTCCGGTTTCATCAGTGACGCGGGACCGGTGGGCGCGGCGATCGCCATCACCGCCGGCGGCGTGGTCGTCACGCTTGTCGGGCTCACGTACGCGGAGCTGGTCTCCGCCATGCCGCACGCGGGCGGCGAGCACCACTACGCGCTGCGGGCGCTCGGTGGCCGGGGCGCCTTCCTGGCCTCCTGGGCCATGGTCCTCGGCTATGTGTCGGTCGCCGCGTTCGAGGCCGTCGCGCTGCCCCACAGCATGGTCAACCTCTTCCCCGACATGCTCGTGGGCCACATGTGGACGATCGCCGACTACGACGTCTACGCGAGCTGGGTCGCCGTCGGCGTGATCGCCGCGATCGCGATCACGGCCGTGAACTACATCGGCATACGTCCCGCGGCGGTGTTCCAGAGCATCGCGGTGCTGTTCCTGCTCTGCGCGGGCGCCGCGCTGCTCGTCGGAGCCCTCAAGGGCGGTTCCGCCGACAACATGGAGCCGATGGTCAGCGGGGGCATGGACGGGATCTTCACGGTGCTGGTCGCCGTGCCGTTCCTCTTCGTGGGCTTCGACGTGATTCCGCAGTCGGCCGGTGAGATCAAGCTCCCGTACCGCCAGGTGGGCAGGCTCCTGGTGATCTCCGTGCTCTGTGCGACCGCGTGGTACGTCATGATCATGCTCACTGTGGGCTCCGGTCTCAGCGCCTCCGCCCTCGCCGAGTCCAACCTCGGCGCCGCCGACGCCATGACCGCCCTGTGGAACAGCCAGGCCATGGGCAACGTCCTGGTCATCGGCGGTATCGCGGGCATCCTGACGAGCTGGAACGCCTTCCTCATCGGCGGCAGCCGACTCCTGTACGCCATGGCCGAGTCCCGCATGATCCCCGCCTGGTTCGGCAAGATGCACCCGAAGTACCGCACCCCGGCCAACGCCGTTCTCTTCATCGGCGCCCTCTCGGTGCTGGCCCCGTTCTTCGGGCGGCCGATGCTGGTCTGGTTGGTCAACGCGGGCGGCATCAACATCGTCGTCGCCTACGTCGTCGTTGTGCTGTCCTTCCTGGTGCTGCGCCGCCGGGAGCCGGCCATGGAGCGCCCGTTCCGCACCCCGGCCGGACCGGCCGTCGGTGTCGCCGCGCTGGTGCTCAGCCTGGGGCTCGGCGTGCTCTACCTGCCCGGCATGCCCGCGGCCCTCATCTGGCCCTCGGAGTGGGTGATCGTCGGCGCGTGGTGGCTGGCCGGCGCGTTCTTCATGTGGCGGCTGCCCAAGGTGGCGGCGGGCGAGGACGCCGAACAGCGCCTCATCGCCGCCGTCGCCGCCCGCTGACCGGGATCCTTTCGCGCCCTCCCGTGCGAGTGCCGCTTACGCGGCTGGAGCAAGGCAGCCCGACCCGAACACGACTGGACAACGATCAAGGCCCAGGTCTCTGATCTGGGCCTCGGTCCTGGAGCGGGTGACGAGAATCGAACTCGCGCTCGCAGCTTGGGAAGCGGCGGCGCTCACCCGGGCACATGGCCTCGGAACGGGGCATACATGACCGCCGGGGCGCGGATCCACGAGCGGGGTCGGTGAACCGGCGCGCGTATCGGTACGCGTATACGGAACTGAGACCGTCGTACGCCCCTCCCTCCCGCAACCCCAGAGCCGCCCCGTGTGTCCAGGACGGGGCAGCGGCCGGACGCCAAGCGGTCGCGCTCTCTGTCACGCAGGTCGTGGCAGGGGCTTCAGTCGCCGAGGAGAGGACTCACCATGCTCGATCTCAGACGTACTCCGGTGCCACGTACGAGGAACTCGTGGGCATGCAGGACGAGGGCAGCGTCACCAAGTACTTCCGCAGCACGTCCGCGGACAGCTGGAGCTACATCGCCAGTGACGCCTTCCCCCGTGGGCCGCACGGCTGCGGAGGTGTCCCACAGATTCCCGAGGCCCTGGCCGCGGCCTGGGGGAACTGCTCAGTCATGGGGCCGAAATCGTGAACGGCCGCGGCCCCGTCCGGCCTTCCGGCCTGGCTCGGCACGCTCGTCGTGTCTTCTCTTCGCCGCTCTGTCCCTGTTCTCGCCGTTCTCGCCACCTGAACCCCCGAATCCCTGAGCGCCGTGGGATCGGTCACCGATCCGGCCTCTCCAGGCCCAGCCGCTTGCCGCCCGTAGGCCGACGGTGGCGGTGACCTGCCGCTGACCGGCACGCCACGGCGGGACTTCCCGCTGTCACCACGCAGGTGAGAGGCGTTCAGGGCTGCCGGGATCCGGCATGGTGGCCGCCGCTGTGTGGCTCTATCGTTCACGGCGTCGCGCGGTGGCCGCGCTGTGCGACCGGACGAAAGAGAGGGAGCGGGCTCGTGCACGGCAACCCGCTGTATCACTGGATCGCACTGGGGGTCGTCAGTGTGCTCCTGCTGCCGCTGTCGACAGCGATGCTGCGCGGTTGGGTTCCGCCGTGGATGCGCGAGCGCACCGGCGGATTGCGACTGCGCGCCTTCGGACTGCTGTGCCTGTACGCGGGCACGCTGGCCAACGGCGTACCCCGGCTCTCGAATGCCTCGTACGACACGGTCATGGTTGGCATCGCTGTCGGTATCGGATGCTCCGTGCTCGCGGGCCTCTTGTTCATCCTGGCCGGGAGAAGGGACGCCCGAGCCCTGAGATGAGCACAAGGGCAGAGGAGCCCACCAGCCCGCCAGCTGCGGTTCCGCCGGGTCGGCACCGGCACTCACAGCACGGTCAGGACGATCTGCACCGACGGTGACGGCAACATGAGGACTACTGCCACCGCCACCACCGACTGCTACTGGCGGCCATGGGCCGCCCGTACGCAGGCCGGACCGTGACCGTGCACGTGGCGGAATCGACCCTCACCGTCCACCTGGACGGGCAGGTCCGCGTCATCCAGCGCACCACCGACATCCCCGTCCGTCACGTAAAGGCGAACAAGCCCACAAGGTTTCCGATGTTGTCTAGGCCCACCGTCAAGCATGAACTGGGACCAGAACGTCAAACATCACCTGGGACTGGACACTTCGGCTGGGATGTGCCAGAGCGGCGGCGTGTACTGCTGCGGGCGGCTGCTGATGAGCAGTTGGCGCAGGTCCTCGCGCAGGGAGCCGTTGAGGTTCAACGCCTCGGTGATGCGGCGGAACGTCGTGTGGGTGACTCCGCGGCTTCGGGCCTCGGCCTCGAACTGGTCGAGTTGGGACAGCAGGGCCTCGGGGTCGAGCTTCACCGGTGGCTGTTCCTTGAGCCATGCGGCCTTGTTGCGTTCGTAGTCGATCTCCGAGTAGCCGCAGACTTCGCGGCTGTGCGCCTCCACCTCGTCCAGGGTGGTGGTTGCCATGATGGCGCGGGCCAGTTGGTTGCGGCTCGACGCGTCGTCCAGGTCGACCTCATGGACCGTCGGGCCATCGTCGGTGAGGGGAACGGGGAGTCCGGCGTCTCGCATTTCGCAGGTGCCGCGTACACCTCGGGCTGTTGCCGCGAGCATCCCGGTGGCCTCGGATGGGTGCCACTCCAGGACCGAGCTGATCGGCTCCACGTCCTTCGCCGTGAAGGTGTGGACGAGGGAGCCGAGCGTGCCGCGTAGGTCATCGAGCGAGAGTTCGCCGTCCAGACCAGGGCCCGCCACCAGGAGCCGGATAGGTGCGTTCACCTGGCAGCAGGCAGCGAGCGTGACGGCATCGGCAAGCGGGCTCTTCAGCGTCGGCTCATTGCCCTGCGCGAGGATGTCGCCTCCCACGTCCAGGAGGTCGATCGACGCCGGTGACAAGTGGCTGACGAGTTCTTCGAGTTGGCGGGTGATGCCCTCGGCGCCGTGGTGCGGATCGATCAGCGCGAACGTGTACGGGAGCTCTGCCGCAAGGCGGGGCAGGGTGGAGCCTGCCGGAGCGATCGGGCGGGCTTCTGCCGGCACTGCCCACACGGCCGGAGTCATCGGTTCGAGGCCGGTGAAGTTGTCAGTTCCGCGGGGGCCCGGTACCGGGTCGATCAAGAGGCGGTCCCACGCGTACGTGAGGATCACCGCCTGGTCCTCGTCGCCGTAGAGGGCAGCGTGAAGCATTGCGGCGGCGACTGCGTCGCCCCCTCCTCCTGCTGCGACGATCAACCGCTTCATGCGGTTCAGCCTACGGGGTCGAGGGTTGACCACTCACCCTATAGTGGCTAGAGGCCATAGCCACTTTGGGCGAGGAGGGCAGATGCCGCAGATCGAGGAGGCTCAGCCGAAGTATCTCCAGATCGCGAACTACATCCGCGATCAGATCCTTCGGGGAGACCTGCGGCCGGGGGACGAGGTGCCCTCAGAGCGGCAGTTGGCGGCGGACTGGAATGTCTCCCGGCCCACTGCCGCACGGTCGTTGGAGGCGCTGAGCCATCAGGGGCTCGTCGAGAAGCGTCAGGGATCGGGCACGTACGTGCGCAGCCTGGAGGTCAACCGGCGGGCTCGTGAGCTGTACGGGCGGGCCCGGCAGACCGGGAAGATCTACACGCCCGGTGAGTACGCGGTGATCACCTCGGCCGGTTGGATGGAGGCTCCGGACCACGTCGCTGAGGCCTTGGGCCTGGTCAAGGACCGCCGGGCTGTGCATCGGCGGCGGGTGACCAACAACCAGGACGGTCCGATCAATCTGTCTACCTCGTGGTTCGCTCCGGACGTCGGCCGGCGTGCGCCCAAGCTCGTGGATCCCGAGCGGATCCAGGAGGGGACCCTCATGTACGTCGAGAAGATGACGGGACGTCAGGGCAGTTACGCGGAAGACCGCATGTGCGCTCGCAGCGCGACGGACGAGGAGGCGGCGGATCTCCAACTGGAGCCAAGATCCTCGGTCCTGATCGTTCATCACGTCGTCTTCGACCTCCAGGACCGACCGTTGGAGTTCGCCGAAGCCACCTATCCCCCGCATCGCTGGGCGTTCGAACAGGGTTACCCGCTCACCTGATGGTCCGGCAGTTGCGCCGAACCGCTTGCGTGGCCCGAGTGGCTAACGCCACTATCCACGAAGTGGCTAAGTCCACTTGGATTCGGAAGGGGGCACGGAGTGACGAGTCAGCGGCCGAACCAGGGCGCGCGTGCAACATGCCGGGGATGCCGGGGGCGCGGTTGGAAGCGGGTCGGCTCCTGTACGGCGCCGGCGCTCTCCACGGCCAACGACCGCGTCCGTGCCACATCGAAACGGCGCTGCCTCGACTGCGACGGCAGCGGCAAGGAGTGAGTGCGGATGGCCTATACGATCGACCGCTTTCCCTCCGAGGGCTCACCACGACTCGGTGCCATGACCTTGCACCCCGTCGCGGAGTCTGTGCCTCGGGCCCGGCGCTGGTTCCGGAAGTTCATCGCCCCGTACAACCCGGCCTGCTCCATCGACGACTGCGCGTTGATGATCTCGGAGCTGGTCACCAACGCCATTCTCTACGGACGGTCGGATGAGATCTGGCTTGTGCGAGTCGAGTGGTACCGCGAGGAGACCTCGCTCCGGATCGAGGTGCACAATCCGGGGTTCCCGGCCAATGTGCGGATGCGGTGCCCGGAGGCCAACGAGGCGCACGGGCGTGGGCTGCTCCTCGTCGACACCATCGCCGAGTCGTGGCACTCCGGGCCCAGCCGCTTCGGCGGGACGGTGGTCTCCTTCGTGGTGGCCGACGCCTGGCCCACGAACGAGGGCTTCGGTCCGATTCTGTTCTGACGTCGAAGACACCTACTGGCTTGGCTGAGGCGGAGACATCTGGGTGGCTCCCTGTGGCGGCCTCGCCTCAGGTGCGCGGCTATGGCGAGCGGAGTGTGTGCACGAACGGACTCTGTGCTTGGCTCGGCTGGTACGGATGCCCAGCTCCGGGGCCTTCGCGAGTGCACAGACGCTCCGGCCCAGTGCACGGCGGCTGCGGGATCGGCTGTTGCGCTTTCCCGGAGCGGCCGGCGCTCGGCCCCGGCTCACTTGCCGGCTTCGGGCCCGTACCACTGGAGTGCCTGGCCGGTGACGGCGGCGATGCACTCGAAGTCCCGGTCGCGGTGCAGGAGGGTGAGCCCCTGCAGTTCGGCTGTGGCGGCCACCACGAGGTCGACGGCCCCGGCGCTGCGGTGCTGTCCGCGCTGGGTGAGGACCTCCTGGACCTGCCAGGCCCGGTCGTAGGCGCGGTCGTCGACCGGCACCCAGCCGAAGAGCAGGCGCAGGTCCTCGATGCCTTGGGTGCGGTCGGCGGCGGAGCGCGCGCTGTAGAAGAACTCCAGCTCGGTGACGGGGCAGGTGGCGATCAGCCCGGCTGCTGCTGCCTGGTCCCATCCGTACTGCTCGGCGTCGCCGCGCATGAGGCGGGCGAGTGCGCTGGTGTCGATCAGGTATTGCGCGGCGTTCACCGGCGGTAGTTCCCCTTGTCCTCGAAGAGGTCCAGGTCGAAGGCGCCCTCCTCCGCCGCGGCGCGCAGGCGGGTGAGCGCCAGCGCTCGGCGGCGGTTCTCCAGCACTTCGCGCAGGGCGGTGTTGACGGTCTCTTTCTTGGTGCTGGTGCCGAGGGCCTTGGCCACGTCGGCGACCAGCTGATCGTCGAGGTCGATCACGGTCCGGCTCATCGACTACACCTCCAGAGATATCATTGGTGCCATCGATTATATACACGTGTGCGAGGACTGCTGGCGTGAGAGGTGAGTCGACAGGACCGCTGTCGGCAGCACCGTGCCCCGACATTTCCGGCGGGACAGCCGCAGGCTGCGCTCTGCCCTTCTCGTCGGTCAGTAGCTTTGCGTACAGCTGTCGCAGGTGGCCCCTCGGGCATCGGGTGGGGCTGGATCAGCTCGCCATCACTTCCCTGGCGCAAAATTGACCTTGTCGCATTCGAGGTCGCCGTTGCCCCCCGCCGGGCGTTGGCACAGCAGCCTCGCCTTTTCCGCGTGCGGGATCTCCATCAGCCGGATGCTGTGGCCGGTGCGGTTCTTGAAGGGGCGAGCGGTGGTGAAGTCGATGTCGCCGGTGGCCATCCCGCTGAGTTCTACCCTCCAGAGGTTTGCCGCGGTGGCGGCCCTGGTGTGGGGCTTCTCTTTGGAGGAATGGGAGAACTTCGTGTCGCTCGCCGCCCAATAGAGCGCCCGCGTGGCGTCGTGCGAGAGCGGGGTCTGGCCGCTGGCGAAGGTGTCAGGCGTGGCGTGGATGTCCAGGTAGGTGCTGGCGGCCTCGTAGAAATGCTGCGCCCGGCTCGCGGACTTGTCGAGAGCGGTCAGTCCGGCGGTGTACAGCGTGACTCTCGATGCCTTTCCGTGCCCGTTGCTCATGCCTTTGGCCTTGGCCAGGTCATCACCGGTGAGGATGGCCATGTCGCGATCCGCGCAGTTCGGCTCGCCGGGGAGCAACGCCATCAAGCGTGTCAAGTCCTCGACCCTGCCGGCGAAGTAGATCACCGACGGGCCGTCTGGGGCGCAGATCTTGTCGACGGCCACCTGCATTTCCGGCTCGTCATGCTCCGTCAGGCCGTACTTCAGCAATCCCTTGTTTCCCGTCAACTTGAATCCCTTGTCCAGCAGCATCCTCCCCCCGAACTTCGCCTGTTCTTCGGTGTACCGGTCGTCGGTGTCGCGGGCGAGCACCACAGCGCGTTCCTCGGTGTCACGCAGCTGGTCGGCGATCAGGCCGAGCTGTTCGGCCTGCCATTCGTCAGGGGCAGCGAGGCTGAACCAGTTCATGTACCGCTGCGGCAGATACGTCGCCGAGTTGGTGCCCGAGACCACGGGAAGCCCCGCGTCCCGCAGTGTCGCGGCCACCTCATCGCTGGTGTCGAGGTCGCGTCCGAGACCGACGACCCCCACGACAGTCGGGTCTGCGTCGGCATACGCGGCGATGTGCTTGGCCATGGTCGGCTGTTGTTGCATGTCCACACCGCCGTTGGCGGCCAGTACGCGGAGTTTCACCGGGGAAGATCCCTCGTTGATGATTCTCTGGGCGATATGGACGCCCCGCAGTTCATCAACGCCCTTGACCGGAGACGTCCCCTTGCTCCCCAGGCTCAGCGGTCCCGCGTACACGATGGTGACGTGGCGGTCCGGGTGGTCGTCCTCCACCTGGCTGTTCGCCGCCGCGATGTCGGCCTCCAGCTTCTTCAGGCCCAGTTTGTCCTTCTTCTTCGGCACGCCCTCGCTGAACTGGAAACCGTCCGTCGCGATGCCGATGCACTCGCTCTCACCCTTGGAGTTCTTCATCAGGGTGGTGTGCTTGTTGACGCTGAGCAGGCCCTTCGGGCAGTGGGTTCCGTAGCGCTCGTCGTACTGGGCAATGCCGGTGGTTCCCAGCAGTGCCACTACCGCCGTCAGCGAGTACGTGGACCACAGCACCCGGGCGACCGGGAATCGGGAGCGGGCTTTCACACACCGCCACTCGTGTTCCCGCAGCTCCGTCAGGTCACCTGCCGGCAGGGGGATTTTCAGTACCCAGGGCAGGGTCTGCTCATGGCTCGGTGACTGGCCGGATCGTAGGTTCCCCGCCCATTCGACGTACCAGCGGCTGAGCCGCCTGTGCAGCCGCTCCGAGCGTTCACGGTCCGAGCCGGGGTCACGGACGATGCTGTGTTCGAGCCGAGGGACGTCCGCGGCGGCGACACTGGCCACGACCAGCAGCGGGTCGATCTCACTGCGCCTGCTGCGAACGTCGCTGACCGCCTTGATGAGTTCGATGCCGCCGTTCTCGTCGCCGATCCGCCGCAGGAACAGCATCGGCGGGCGGGACCTCTTGAAGCCGCGCAGATCCCAGCTCCAGCGGCGGTGGTTGTCGCGCAGGTCTTCCAAGAGAGCCAGTACGTACAACTGGAGCGGGAACTCCCCGTTGCCCCGCAACTCCTCGGCCACGTCGAAGGCGCGGGCCGCGATCGCCCGCCAGGAACGGACCGGATGCAGAAGGCGCACATCGGTCGGCTGCCGGCGCATGCCCGTCCTGAGGAAGGTCGTCGTCAAGAACCAGCGGCTCTCCCTGCGCAGCCACAGCAGGAGCGGGGCGCGGCCGGGCACCTGGTTGAGCAGGGCCAGCAATACGACGACGAGGGCGATGCCGGCCGGGACGAAGACGTACGGCTCGGCATGGCCGAGGAGCGCGGTCAGCCCACCCAGCAGGCCGGTGAGAACGATCTGCTGCATGGCAGGGGCCAACAGCCGGGACCGTCCGCCGGAGGACCTCTTCGGGCGCCAGTGCTGTTTGGCCAGTAGCCGCAGCAACTGCTCCTGTGCCCCAGCCCTGGCCAGCGGGCCGGGACGTCGGTCTGCCGTGTCCGGCGGCTCATCGGCGGGCTCGGGCGACCAGTGCGCCCGCATCTCCTCAGCCTCCACCGCATCGTGGATGGCGCGCACCAGGCTCAGTCGGGGGAAGGGGTACCGGCGATAGCTCGCGGACCGGTCACCCCATCTCCGGGGATCGCCCAAGTGACGAACCATGTGGACGGCACGCTCCGTCGGGCTGTCACCGCCGCCCGAGCCCGCGGAGTCACTGTCGACCACCGCTTCGTCGAGGGCCACGGCGTAGCGCGTGCCATGGTGCCGCTGTCCCTCGCGCAGTTCGTCGACGAGATCCGCCACGCGGCCGTCCTCGGCACCGTCCTCGGCGTGGAGAACGACAACCGGCATCGGCGGATCCCCGGTCCGGAAACTCTGAATCAGCGTTTCCAGCTGCTGCTGGACGTCGATTCCGGCGAGGGTCGACATACCGTCGTGCTGACCCTCGCAGCTCGACGGGCGGTTCTGATCGCCTCTGGGCACGGCATCCCCCTGGTCGCTCGCCATCAGCACATCGCGATGTCAGGAAGCTAACGACGGCCGGTGTGGCGATTCGGGGCCTTGGCAGACGATGCCTCTGATGAGTGAATGCCCTCGCCTTCGGTTTGGGCCGTGATCCGCCCGAACCGTTCTGGCGGCCGCCAGAGGGGTGGCAGCAGAGCGATGGTCGAGAGCTGTGGATGAGCGTGTCACCGAGACTCGTCATGCCGGCGCTGCGGAATGCGGACCGGCCTGGCTACCTCGCTGCCGGCGCGCTGACCAGATGGAGATGCCCGGACCACTTCTCAGCGCAGCGCGCTCTTCTGCTGCCACTGGGTCCACGAGAGGTTCCACGCGCCGAAGCCGTTCCCGGGCGCGACCACGCCCTTGGTGTCCTTGCCGGTGATCTCGAACGGGTCGCCCGGCCGCACCTGCACGTAGAACCAGGCCGCGTCCGCGTCGCTCATTCCTATGCATCCGGAACTGTGGTTGGTGTTGCCGAAGTAGCGAGCGTTCCACGGGGCGGCGTGCGCGTACATGCCCGACCAGGTCAGCCGCATCGAGTGGTCGACCATCTTGTTGTAGGCGTCGCGCAGGCCCACCGTCTCGGAGTTCATGTTGATCGTGCCCTCCTTGGCCATGAGTACGGCGGTTCCGCGCCAGGAGCGCTTGTCACCGCCGGGCGTGCCGCCGGAGACCGGTATGCGCCGGACTGTCTCGCCGTCGCGTACGAGGGTGAGTTGATGGCTGTCGAGGTCGACCTTGACGATCTGCTGGGCGCCGATGGTGAAGGTGGTCGAGTAGTCGCGTACGAACCAGCCGCCGTCCGCGCCCGAGTCGGTGCCGTTCAACTCGGCGTTCAGGGTGACCTTGGTTCCGGGCTTGAAGTACGTCCTGGGCCGCCAGTCCACCCGGTCCCTGCCCGACCAGTCGCGTATCCAGCCCCAGGAGCCCTCGGTGCCGTTCGAGGTGGTGATCCTGAGCTGCTTCTCGACCTCGGCCCGGTTCCTGACGGGATGGTCGAAGACCAGGGAGATCGGCTGGGCGACGCCGACGGTGGTGCCGGTGCCCGGTCGCCAGTCGACCTTGTTGACCTTGTCCGCCGGAGCCGTGGTGAAGGCGGCCTTGGTGCTTTTGGCGGTTCCGCCCTCGGTCCGGGTCGTCGCCGTCACCGCGTACGCCGCGCCGGGTACGGCCTTGCGGACGGAGACCCATGACCGGCCGTCAGCGGCGACCTTGCCGGCGAGCTTGTGGTCCTCGGTGTCGGTGACGGTCACCGAGGTGAGCCTGCCGCCCGCGGCTGTGACCCGCACGGGCTCGCCCGCCGGGACCTGTTCTCCCGTGGGCGTGACGGTGACCGCGACAGGGCGGTCGTCGGCGCTCGGCTTCTCCTTGGTGTCCGGGGCGGCGCTGGGGGAGGCGCTCGACGAGCAGGCGGCGAGCGATGCCAGCAGGGCCGCTGCGATGGTGGCCCGGACGCGGGCATGGGCGAGTACACAGGTGCGCGACAACAGGACCTCCGGGAAGGACGAAAAACGGGGTGGGTGAGTCGGCGATGTCGTGACTGTAGAGCCGGAAAACCCGAGGTCAGCCGCTATGGAGCAATGTGACGGCGACTGGTGAGGAACGGTCATGGTCCGGTCACATTCGCCGCGCGGAGCGGTCATGGACCGCTGTGAGCCTCCTGTGTGTCCCCGCAACGGACCGGGGAGAAGGAGAGGCTCAGACTGTGTCAGCGCTGCTCGTGCCGCCCAGCCGCGTGTGCCAAGTACGGAACCAGGGCTTTGCCCTGCGCACCATCAGCGCGGAGACCTACCGCGCCTTCCTCGCGACCCCCGACGGCGCTGCCCTCGGCGCCGGTTTCCTGCAGTGCCCCTCCTGGGCCGACGTCAAGGAGGGCTGGCGTGCCCAACTGCTCGGCTGGGGGCCGGATCCGGAGGCGGGCGCGCTGACGGGTGTGGCCCTGGTGCTGCTGCGTCAGTTCCCCGGCACCCGCAAGTACTTCGCCTACCTTCCCGAAGGGCCCGTCGCCGACTGGACCGACCCCGACGTCGACGGCTGGCTCGGTCCGTTGCTGGAACACCTGCGCCGCGCGGGCGCGTTCGCCGTGCGCATCGGCCCGTCACCCGCCTACCGGCGCTGGGACGCCGCCCTGCTCAAGCCGCTCACCGGCCCGGGCCGGCGCCTGGGCGACGTCCTCGCCAGTGAGGTCGACCCGCTCGGCACCGCCGTCGCCGAGCGGCTGCGGGCCCGGGGCTGGCGCCGCTGCGGTGGTGACGGGACCGGAGAGGACGGGGACGCCCAGCCTCGGCACGTCTTCCATGTGCCGCTTGCCGGACGCACCACCGAGGACCTGTGGTCCGGGCTCAACCAGGAGTGGCGACGCAACGTGCGCCGAGCCCAGAAGGAGGGCGTGGAGGTGGTGGTGGGCAGTGCGGCGGAACTCCCCGACTTCTACCGCCTGTTGGGCATCACCGAGCGGCGCGACGGTTTCCGGCTCGGCCGCTCGCTCGCCTACTACGAGCGTCAGTACGCGGCGCTCAACGCCGAGGAACCGGGCCGGATGAAGCTGTACCTCGCCCGTCACCAAGGAGAGATCCTGGCCGCCCACACGATGATCACGGTGGGCCGCCGGGCCTGGTACCAGACCGGCGCCTCGGCCGACCACCGTCGCGAGGTCCGGCCCTCCAACGCCCTGCAGTGGCGGATGCTGCTGGACGCCCACGCCCTCGGCGCCGACGTCTACGACATGCGCGGGGTACCCTCCACTCTCGATCCTGAGGAACGTGCGTACGGACTGCTGCGGTGGAAGCTCGGCACCGGAGGACAGGTCGTCGAGACGTTGGGGGAGTGGGAGAGACCATTGGGCGGCAGCGCCAACCACGCGCTTCACCGCGCCTTCCAGGCGTACCTGAACCGCCGATGAAGCAGACGACGCCGACCACGTCGACAACAACGATCGGCACGGACAGGGCGGAAGCGACGAAGGCGGCCTCCGCAGCGCGCGGCAGTGCCGTCATGGCCGCCGGATCCGTCGTCGCCCGGGCCACCGGTTTCGCCCGGTCCGCCGTGGTCGCGGCAGCGCTGGGCACCATCGGGCCGGTCGCCGACGGCTACGCGGTCGGCAACGCCCTGCCCACCATCGTCTACATGCTGCTCCTCGGCGGCGCGCTGAACGCCGTCTTCGTGCCCGAGCTGGTCAAGGCCGCCAAGGAGCACGACGACGGGGGTGCCGCGTACACCGACCGGCTCGTCACCGTCTGCGTCGTCGCCCTGCTGGCGATCACCGCGACCGCGGTATGGGCGGCTCCCGCGATCGTCGACGCGTACACCGACTACACCGGCCCGCAGGCGGCCATGACCACCGCGTTCGCCCGCTACTGCCTGCCTCAGATCTTCTTCCTCGGACTGTTCACGCTGCTCGGACAGGTACTCAACGCACGGGGCCGGTTCGGCGCGATGATGTGGGCGCCGGTCCTGAACAACGTCGTCGTCATGACCGTGTTCGGCCTGTACCTGGCCCTGGCCATGGGCGGCGGGGACACACGCACCGCGGGGAACACGCTCACCGCGACCGAGACCGCCGTCCTCGGCTGGGGCACGACCGCCGGTATCGCCGTCCAGGCATTCGCCCTCGTCCCCGCGCTGCGCGCGGCCCGCTTCCGCTGGCGGCCCCGCTTCGACTGGCGCGGCAGCGGACTGACCCGCCCCCTGCGATCGGCCGGCTGGCTGGTGCTGCTGGTCCTGGCCAACCAGGCCGCCTACTGGGTCACCACCCGGCTGGCCACGACCGCGGGCCTCGGCGGCGGCCCCGGATACGGCGCGTACAACAACGCCTATGCCCTGTGGGTCGTACCGCACGGCATCATCACGGTCTCCGTGGTGACCGCGCTGATGCCCCGGATGAGCGCGGCCGCCGCCGACGGGGACACCGCCGCCGTACGGCGCGACGTCTCCCACGCCCTGCGCGTCTGCGCCTCGGCCGTCGTACCCGCCGCCTGCGCGCTGTTCGCCCTCGCCCAGCCCGTGATGGCCCTCGTCTTCGGGTACGGCAGGACCAGCGCCGACGACACGGCCGCCATGGCCGGGATCCTGATGGCCTTCGCGCCGGGACTCGTCGCCCTGTCGGGCCAGTACGTCCTGTCCCGCGCCTTCTACGCGCTCTCCGACACCCGTACGCCGTTCCTGCTCAACCTCGTGATCGTCGCCCTCAACGCGGGACTGTCCCTGGCCGCCGCACACCTGCTGCCGGCTCGCTGGGCCGTGACGGGCATGGCGGCGGCGTACTCACTGGCGCTGTGCGTCGGTTGGGCGGTGACCGGTCTGGTGCTGAGCCGCCGGCTCGCCGTCGCACGCCCTCTGCGCTCGTCCGCCGTCGGCGCCCACGCGCGGCTGGTGCTCGCCGCCGTCCCCGCCACCGCGCTGGGCCACCTCGCAGCCCAGGGCGCGGTACGGGCGGGAGCCCTGGTCGCCGCAACTGCCGGCGCAGCCGTCGTCGTCCTCACCTTCGCCCTGCTCGCCCGTCCGCTGCGACTCGCCGAACTCGACGCGCTGCTCTCCGGCATACGCCGCAGACGGACCCGGACCTGACCATCACCGAGGGAGAACTGCCCATGCCCCGCGTGCTCCTCATCGAGGACGACCCTTCCGTACGCGAGGGGGTCGAACTCGGTCTGCGCCGCCGCGGCCACGAGGTACGGGCGGCCGCGACCGGCGAGGCCGGCCTCGCCGCGCTGGCCGAATTCCGCCCCGATCTGCTGCTGTTGGACCTGATGCTGCCCGGGATGAACGGCGTACAGGTCTGTCGGCGGGTCCGCGAGCACAGCCAGCTGCCGATCATCATGCTCACCGCGCGCGGCGACGACTTCGACGTGGTCATCGGCCTGGAAGCCGGTGCCGACGACTACATCGTCAAGCCTGCCCGCACCGAGGTGATCGAGGCCCGGATCCGTGCCGTACTGCGCCGCCTGGACGACAGCGGCCCGGGCCGCCCGGCCATCGAGGTCTACGGCGAACTCACCATCGACCGGGCCGGACTGACCGTCACCAAAGCCGGCCGGCCGCTCGCGCTCGCTCCCTCGGAGCTCAAGCTCCTGCTGCACCTCTCCGCCGCCCCTGAGCAGGTGTTCAGCAGGCAGCAACTGCTGGAGCACGTCTGGGAGCACAGCTTCCACGCCGACGCCCGACTGGTCGACGCATGCGTCGCACGTCTGCGCGGCAAGATCGAGGACGAGGCCGGCAGCCCCCGCTACGTCCAGACACTGCGGGGCTTCGGCTACCGCTTCGGGCCGCTGTGATCACCGGCCCTCGTCTCGGTCGGCTGCGCCGCGGCAAGGACGAAGGACAAGGACGCAAGGACGAAGGACAGGGCGGTACGGCCACCCACGAGCGGTCGCGGGTCAGGGCGTTCGGGCTGCGTACGCGGCTGTTGCTCGCCTTCCTGCTGGTCGCCGCCGTCAGCGCCGGCACGACGGCCGCGCTGACCTACCGTGAGGCCCGCAACGCGCTGCTGGAGACCGCCCAGGACACGGCGGTCACGTCGTTCCGTGACCACGTCCAGCAGACTGGCTTCTCCCTGCCCGTGCAGGGGGAGGGCATCGAGGAAGTCCTGCGTGACATCGCCCGCAAGGGCAAGCCGCACCCCTGGGTGGTGTTCGCCGAGTACGGTTCGCTCCGCGCCTCCTCGGGCGAGAACCCCGTCTCCACCGTCATCACACCCGAACTGCGCCGCGCCGCGCGGGCCAACCCCCACGGCAGCTTCGAGCGGGTCGTCAAGGACGGCGTTCCCTACCTGACCATCGCCATGCCCACCGTCTTCAAGACAGGCCCGGACAGCGTGCTGCCCAGCGGACTCGTCTTCTACGCCGTCATGCGGATGACCGACGAGCAGGTCAACGTCGACGCCCTCCTCACGGCCGCCCGGGACGGTGCCCTGCCCGGCCTCGCCGTCGCGCTGATACCCGGCCTGATCGCCGCGCGCAGCGTGCTGCGCCCGGTGCGGGAACTGCGCCGGGCGGCCCGGAGCATGGGCAGTGGCAGACTCGACACCCGGATTCCGGTGCGCGGCAGCGACGAACTGGCGGACCTGGCGCGCACCTTCAACGAGTCGGCGGGCCAACTGGAGCGGTCCGTACGTGAACTGCGCGAGGCCGAGGAACGTGCCCGCCGCTTCGCCTCCGACGTCTCGCACGAACTGCGCACCCCCCTCGCCGGAATGCTCGCCGTCACCGAGGTCCTCGACGAGGACGCGGACGGCCTGGACGCCGACACCGCCCGGGCGGTCCGGCTGGTCAGCGCGGAGACCGGAAAGCTCGCCGTGCTCGTCGAGGACCTGATGGAGATCTCCCGCTTCGACGCCCGCGCGGCCGAGCTCAACGCCGACGAGGTCGACGTAGCCGAGGCCATCCGCAACACCCTCCACAACCGGCACTGGACCGACGACCGGTTCCGCACCGAACTCCCCAGCGGCATCCGGGCCCGGCTCGACCCGCGCCGCTTCGACGTCGTGATCGCCAACCTCGTCGGCAACGCCCTGCGGCACGGCGGCGCGCCCGTCACGGTACGCCTGCGCACCGAGGCACGTTCCCCGGGCACGCCCGTGCTGATCACCGAGGTCGTGGACAGCGGACCCGGCATCCGCCCCGCATCGCTCCCGCACATCTTCGACCGCTTCTACAAGGCCGACGCGGCCCGCACCCGCTCGGCGGGCAGCGGCCTGGGACTGGCGATCACCCTGGAGAACGTGAAGCTGCACGGCGGAACGATCCGCGCGGGGAACCTGCCCGGGGGCGGTGCCCTCTTCACCGTCGAGATACCACTTCACACGGAGGAGGCCGGCGGATGAGACGTGCGCGGACGCGCCGACATGCGGCGGCCGTCGCCGTCGCGGCGACCGTACCGCTGCTCGGTGGCTGCGGTATCCAGGAGACCGACGTCATCGAGGCGGGCGGTCCCGCCAGCATCCAGGCCTTCTTCGACCGCGACGGCGAAATGCTGCTCTTCTTCCATTCTCCCGACGGAGGACTGAGCCCCGTGATCCGGACGACCGGGCCCTCGACCAGGTTCGGCGACGGATACGTCGAGGCGGGCCCCGGAGACGAGAACCCCGGTGACACGGCGGGACCGGTACCGACGGAGAAGGTCGTCTCGGCGTTGCTCGCCGGCCCACGCAAGGAAGACCGAGCCGCCGGCCTGGGCACCTCCCTTCCCGCCGCCCGCCCCGGCGGGACCGTCGAGGTCAAGCTGTCCTCAGGCGGCAAGGTCACGACCCGCCTGCCCCTTGCCCTGGAAGGACTGAACAGCACTGCTCTACGTCAGCTGACCTGCACGATCGCCTACAGCCAGGACGCCGACGGCCAGGTCGTCGTGGAGCTGACGGGCCAGGACGGGGCATCGAGGTCCGGCACCTGTGGACTCGCCCCCGGCAACACCGGGAACGTACCCACGGAGACCGAGCCCCGGGCACGGCCCACGCCGCCCGGCACGACCGGCTGAGAACGCGTCACACGACGGCGTCGGACCCGAGCTGCGGAGTCAGGAGCCCGACGGTCTGCTCTTCGCCGGCGAGTAGGGCGCCCCACTCCGGCGCAGCACCTTCGGGCGGAAGTGGCGGAAGGCGCGAGAGATCGTCGGCATGGCCTCGACTTGAGCCGCTCGGCGGCACCCGGATTGCCACAATATTCCCGGTATGCCGCCGCAGGAAATATCAGATCAACATGCGTGCAGCTCAACCCATCACTGTCAGGGGAAAGTTCGCTACTCTCCGGGCATGGCTCTCCTCGGTCGCCGGCGAACCGCTCCCAGACTCGTCCCAGAACTCGATGACACCGCCCTCGGCAAGGTGCGCAAGCGTCTGGTGGAAAGCAGGGCTGCCGCGGGCCACAGTCTCGTGGTGGCCATGATCGAGCAGTTGTTGCGCGACAGCGGCCGGGACTGGGACCGCAGGGCTCACAGGATGAGCGTCCTCGCGGAGTCGACGTCCCCGGTGTTTCAGCACTCCTGGGCCGAGGAGCGGGCCCAGGACGCGGATGCTCAACTGCTGTACGCCTGGGGTGTCATGCTGCGCGCGCGGTACGAGGAACAGCCGGACGCGCAGGAGACGCACGAGGCGCTCGACGCCTGCGCACGGGCCGCAGAGCTGCGGCCCGAAGACCCCAACCCCTGGGTGGTGCGCCTCGGTCTGCTGAGGCTGTGGCGACGGCCGAGCACGGAGGTCTTCCCGCTCTGGGCCGAGATCGTCAGACGCGACCGGTGGCACCGCGAGGCTCATCTCCAGATGCTCGGTTACTTGTCCCCCTGGGAGTGCGGTTCGCACTCACAGACGATCGAGTTCCTCGACCGGGTGCGTGCGGCGGCCGCCCCCACCGCGCCGACGGCGGGGCTCGAGATCGTGGCCCTGACCGACCGCTATCACGGCACGCTCGACCGGGGAGGGATCGAGGCCATCACCGCGATCCATCTGTGGAGCCGCCCGGACGCCGAGGCGGCGCTGGACCGCGCTCTGGCCGACTGGCCCCGCCCGGGTTACCTGGCCCACGCAGCGGCTGTGGCCGATCTCAACCTGCTGGCGTACGCGCTCGTCCGCGCGCAGCGGGTCGCGCAGGCCGGCGAGGTGTTCCGGGTGATCGGCGGTCGGGTCACGATGTACCCCTGGGCTCTCGGAGAGAGCGGTGATCCTCTGGAATTCTTCGGCAACTGGCAGCAGCGCGCGGGAACCTGACGATCGGCGAACCCACGCCAGGCCGCTACACCTGAGGGGCGGAGACACCGGACGGCGACGAAGAGTGGCCGGGAGCACCCGTACTCGAGTGCTCCCGGCCATGGCTTCCTCGGAGTTCACCTCCGAGGGGAGCCCTTACTGCCTCCGGGACGCACCGGACAGCCGGGGCATCGCGGTGCCTGCCAGCAAGGCCCCGGGCACGGCCAGGGCCAGCCACATGGCGGTGGTCGTGTCGCCGCCGATGAGGGTGGTGAAGTTGGCGATGATCAGCCAGATGGCTCCGGCGATACCGGCGGCGCCCAGAGCGGGGGCGATCACAGTGTTCCACTTCCGGGTGTCGCCGACCTGGCGGAAGTACACGATGACCGAGACCGAGGTCAGGAAGTACAGCAGCATGATCGCCAGCACCGCGAGACCGCTGAGCCAGGAGAAGAGGGTGAGGACGGGGTCTTTGCCGGCCAGCGCGAAGGGGAAGACCAGCAGCGCGGCGATCGCGGTCTGCGCGAGGCCCGCGAGCCACGGCGACTGCCTGCCGTTGAGCCTGGTCAGCCGGTGGGACAGCAGCCCTTCCCGTCCAAGGGAGAACAGGTAGCGGTTGGCGGAGTTGTGGAAGGCCAGGATGCTGGCGAAGAGCGAGGTGGCCAGCAGGATCGGCAGTGCGTCACCTGCCCACGCGCCGAGTTCGTCGGACATGGGGCCGGCGACGAAGGCCGCCCCGTCCCCGCCTTCCAGAGCCTCGCCGGCAGCGGCGGCACTGGCCGACGGTCCGTGCGCCGAGACCAGCATCCAGGAGGTGAAGGCGAAGAACGCGGTGACGAGAACGACCGCGAGATACGTGGCCCGGGGGACCGTCTTGTGCGCGTCGCGCGCCTCCTCGCCGTAGATCGCCGTCGCCTCGAAACCGAACATCGACGCCACCGCGAACATCAGCGCCACCCCGGGCGCGCCATCGAACGCCGCCGAGAGGGAGAAGGAGGAGCCGGGGGCCAGCCCTTCGGGGCCGCCGCCCGTCAGGAACGTCACCACGGCGAAGACCAGCAGCAGACTGATCTCGGCCAGGACGAACACCGCGAGCACCTTGGCGCCCAGGTCGACCCCGGCCGCACCGAACGCCTGCACGATCACCATCGTGCCGAGGGCGATCAGCCACCAGGGCACGTCCAACTCCAGGTACTGGATCGCCAGGCCGTTCATCACGGCTCCGAACAGCCCGTACACCGCGGCCTGGATGGCGTGGTAGGCAAGCAGCGCGACGCCCGCACTGCCGGCGCCGGCCGTGCTGCCGAGACCCTTGCCGACATACGCGTAGAAGGCACCCGCGTCGACCACGTGGCGGCCCATCGCGACGTAGCCGACCGAGAACAGCAGGATGACCACTCCGGCCACCACGTACATGGCCGGTACACCAGGACCGTTGCCGATGGCTATGGCGACCGGCGCCGCCCCGGCGATACCGGTGAGCGGTGCCTGCGCGGAGAGAACGAAGAAAAGGATCCCCAGAACGCCGAGCGCGTTCTGCTTGAGGGAGCCGCCGGCCGCGTAGCCGTCGCCGGCCGCGTGTCGCATTCTGGACGCACTTGTAGGCATGCCTCACCTGTCGGGCGGAAGAGAAGAATGTTGTTTCGGCTCAAACGAGCTGCCCCATAGTTGCCTCAACTTGCCTGCCTGGCAAGGGATCGACGCGGGTAGAATTACAGATTGGTCGAGTTCCCGTGACTGCCAGTGTCCGCTCGGCTCCCGCCCTGGGCCGATCAGGCATCCGCCATCGCCTCAAAGCCCCTACGGTGCTTGGTCGGTGAAGGGCCGTTCGAGCGTGCCGATTGCCTCGATACGGGTTCATGAGGACCTCGCCGGGAGTCAGGTGGCGGGGCGGGTTGTGACCCGAACCAGTGGCCGGTATGGCTCAAGCGGGCGGATGCGCAACTGGCGGCGGGCCCAGACGGCTCCGCCTGTCCCGCAGAACGGCGACGGCACGCTCGTCCTCACCAAGGGCAACCCCACGCACCACAAGGAGAAGCCCAAGGGCAGCCAGCTGCGCCCTTATGGTGCGGATGTGGTGCGCGCCCCGCCTGTCGGTCTGGACAACAAACAAGGCCCAGGTCTCTGACCTGGGCCTTCGTGCTGGAGCGGGTGACGAGAATCGAACTCGCGCTCTCAGCTTGAAGCTATGACGCTTGCGCATGCTCTAGGTCCGTGACCTGCCCAGATGCCTTCTCCTTGGGATGGCCGTGCAGGTCTGATCGCACCGCTGTTGACCGTGGTTGTCCGCTCTTACGGGCACGGATTGGGCACGGGCTACGTAGGTGCGGGCTTCTGGGGAGCCGCAGGGCGCATGCAGGTGCTGCACTCCTTCGCTCCTGAGGCTGGTGGCACGCATGATTGCGGATGCACACTCCGGTATGCGTGTGGAAGCCTATCGGTGGCGCATCCGGTCGAGGCGTCGATCGTGCATGTGACCCGCGGTGCGCGACGGCTCGGCGTGGGCGGCGGCTGCGGTCAGGGTGGTTGCTGTAGTACCTCGCTGCTGTACTGCAGACCCGGCCGTGCCCTCGGACACTGAGTCCAAGACCACGCCGTTAAGGAGTGAGCCCGGCCTTTTCGCAAGCGGACTCGAACTTCGGGGTGCAGATCTGGTCGGTCGTGTACACGCCGTCCTTGACCACGGTGTCCTTGATGTTGTCGACGGTCACAGGGATGGGGTTGAGCAGGACGGCGGGGATGTCCTTGGTGGTGGGCGTGTCGACCGTGGTCTCGGCGATGGCGTCGAGCTTTTCGCCGCGGCCCAGGGAGACGGCCATCTCCGCGGCCGCGTCGGCCTCGAGCTTGAAGGGCTTGTAGACGCTCATGTACTGCTCGCCCCTGACGATGCGCTGCACAGCCGCGAGGTCGGCGTCCTGGCCGGTGACGGGGGGCAGTGGCTCGATGCCGGCGGCCCTGAGGGCGGAGATGACGCCGGAGGCGAGGGCGTCGTTGGCGGCGTAGACGCCGTCGATGCTGTCGGCGCCCAGGGCGGCGATGGCGCGGACCATGTTGGTGTGGGCGTCCTCCGGCCTCCAGCCCTGGGTGTCGTACGTCTTGCCGATCTTCACCTTGCCCTCGAGGACGGACAGCGCGCCCCTCTTGAACGCAATCGTGGTCGGGGTGGTCTGAGGGCCGTTCATCATGACGATCTGGCCGCCGTCCGCCTTGTCGCCCAGGGCCTTGAGGAGCGCCTCGCCCTGGAGCTCGCCGACCCGTTCGTTGTCGAAGGAGGCGTGGGCCGAGATCGGGCCCTCGACGAGGCCGTCGTAGGCGACGACCGGGATGCCCGCGTCGTGTGCCGTCTCGACCGAGGAGCGGAGAGATCTGAAGTCCACGGCGCTGAGGATGAACACCTTGATCCCCTTGGTGATCAAGGTGTTCATCTGTTGTTGCTGGGTGGCCACGTCCCCCCGGGCGTTGGCGTACTCCACCGTGCAGTCCTCGCACAGCTCCTTGAGCTTCTTTTCGATCAGGGGCTTGTCGAACGTCTCATAGCGAGCGATCTGGATCTGTGGGAGCAGCAGGCCGATCGTGAAGCCGCCCTTGCCGGAGGCATTCCCGCCCGAGTCGGCGGACTCCCCGCCCTTGCCGCAGGCGGCCAGAGACACGACCAATGACAGTGCGGCTGCGGCGATGGCCGTACGACCCCGACAGGCACTCACTCGGGGACCTCCCTGGCTCATCCGTGAAATCCCCCTGACCGTCCACGCCGGCCATTCACTGCCAGGGTAGGTCGGGCGGTGCGGTACGGCTCGCGGTGCCTTGGGGTATCGGCGCTCCGGTTGACCGCTGGGTCGGTACGCACGACGGTCCGTGCGGGCAATCATCGGAGAAGGCCGCACTGATGAAGAAGCGTTCTGGCACGAAGCTGGCACGCGGCGACTGATCAACGCGCACAAGAACAAGGCCAAGGTCTTGACCTGGACCTTCGTACTGGAGCGGGTGACGAGAATCGAACTCGCGCTCTCAGCTTGGGAAGCGACGGCGCTTCAAGGCGTATATGGTCTGTGACCTGCTCGAATGTCGGCGTTGGCGTGGTCGCGGGGCTCCGTCGCACCGCTGTTGACCGTGGTCGTCCGGTCTTACGCGCACGGATTGGGCGCGGCCTCCGCTCGCGCCGTTCGGCGGTGCCATCTCGCCGGTGCCCAGGTGTACCGGATGGTGGCCCAGTGAGGCGTACGCGGGGCGATGTTGCATGCGCAATCGGTCGGCGCAGTTGCTGCCGGGAGTAAGGCCCTCAGCAGGGGAGCCTGTCCAACGCGACGCGTCGCACTCGGTCGGGGCGCGAGGTCAGAACGGACCGTGGAGACTGCCCAGTCTGTCGGTCAGACGCAGATTCTCGGAGTAGTCGACGGGGCAGGCGATCACGGAGACCGTGTCGTCGTCGAGGGTGCGGTGCAGCACGGGCAGCAGTTGGTCGGCGGTCTCGATCGCGTAGCCGCGTGCGCCGAAGCTCTCGGCGTAGGCGACCAGGTCCGGGTTGGTGAACCGGGTATGGCTGTGGCGGCCGAGTTCGAGTTCCATCTTCCAGGTGATCAGGCCGTATTCCCCGTCCACCAGGACGAGGACGACCAGCGGGACGCGTTCGCGGACGGCGGTCTCCAGTTCCTGGGAGTTCATCAGGAACGAGCCGTCGCCCATCATCGCCAGGACGCGCCGGTCCGGCCGGGCCAGTTTGGCGGCGATCGCGCCCGGTAGCGCGAACCCCATGGTGGACAGGCCGTTGGAGACCAGGCAGGTGTCAGGTTCGTAGGTGGGGTAGAGGCGGGCCATCCACATTTTTCCGGCGCCGGTGTCGGCGAGCACGATGTCGCGGCGGTCCAGCGCGGTGCGGACATCGCTCACCACGCGCTGCGGCACCAGGGGGAATGCGTCGTTGTCGCGTCCGTACCGGAGTTCCTCGTCGAGCAGCGTACGGATCTTCTCGCTGCTTCCCGAGTCGTAGGCGAGTCCGTCGGGCAGTGCTGCCGCGAGTGCGTCCAGCGCCTGCGACAGGTCACCTTCGACGCCCACTGCGACCGGGTAGCGGGCGTCCACCTCGGCGGGGAAGCGGTGCACGTGCACGATCCGCTTGTCGCCGTTCGGGTTGATCTTGACCGGGTCGAACTCCTGGAGCTCGTAGCCCACGCAGACCAGTACGTCGGCCGTGTCGAAGCCGAAGTTGCCGTAGTCGTGGCGCATGAAGCCGACGGCGCCGAGGGCGCCCGGGTGGTCGTCGGGGAAGACGCCCTTGCCGTGGAACGTGGTCGCGACCGGGATGTTCAGCCGCTCGGCGAACCGCACGAGAGCGGCCGAGATCCCGGCTCTGGCGGCGCCGTGGCCTGCCAGCACGACCGGGTGCCGTGCCGCGGTGAGCACCTCGACCGCCCGTGCGATCTGGGAGGGCGACGGCGCGTCGGCGTGCACCGCGTCGATCTGCAGGGGTGCCGGCGGCTCGGCGGGACCCTCGGCTTCGATGTCCTCCGGCACCGCCAGGAACACGGCGCCGGGGCGCTCGCTCTGCGCGGTCTTGAACGCCTTGCGCGTCATCTCCGGCACCGCGTCCGGACACTCGATGCGGGCCGCCCACTGGGTGACGGGGGCGAACATCGACACCAGGTCGATGACCTGGTGTGACTCCTTGTGGATGCGGCGCAGGGAGCCCTGGGCGGCCAGGGCCACCATCGGCGCGCTGTTGGTCGTGGCGTCCGCAGTACCGAGCAGCAGATTGATGGCGCCGGGCCCCAGCGTGGCCGAGCACACTCCGGCCCGGCCGGTCAGTCGCCCATAGATCTCCGCCATGAACGAGGCAGCCTGTTCGTGGCGCACCAGGACGTACCGGATCCCTGAGCCGTTCAGCGCGTCGACGAAGCGGATGTTCTCCTCACCGGGAATCCCGAAGACGTACTCCACGCCCTCCGCTCGCAGACAGCGCACCAACAGGTGAGCGACGTCTTCCACCGCTGCCGTGTTCCGCGACTTCGTCGCGCCTTCGGTGCCCATGAGACGAACGTAGGCACGCCTGCCTGTCCCCGGCCACTCATCAGCCGCTGGCCGGTGGCGGTACCGGCCCATGCCTGAGCTCACGCACCGCAAGCACCGCTGGGGCCATTCGGAGGCGTGTGGTGGCGCCTGCCGCGGTCGGCCCGCACGCTGGATCCGGATGTGGACGCGCCGCGCCGCGCACCGTGCAGCGGCAGGGCTCTGGGAGGACCGTGTGACCGCTTCGTCGCCCGACACCGATGCACCGCCGGCCCGGTACGACGACCTGCGGGCCCTCGTGATCAACTGCACCCTCAAACGCTCGCCGGCGACGAGCAACACCCAGGGACTGATCGACCGCAGCACCGCCATCATGGACGCACAGGGAGTGCACGTCGATGTCGTACGGGCCGTGGACCACGACATCGCCACCGGTGTGTGGCCCGACATGACGGAGCACGGCTGGGAGACGGACGCCTGGCCGGACCTCTACCAGCAGGTGATGGCAGCCGACATCCTCGTACTGGCGGGCCCCATCTGGCTGGGCGACAACGGCTCCGTGACGAAGCAGGTGATCGAACGCCTCTACGCCTGCTCCAGTCTGCTCAACGAAGCGGGCCAGTACGCCTATTACGGCCGCGTCGGCGGCTGCCTGATCACCGGCAACGAGGACGGCGTCAAGCACTGCGCCATGAACGTCCTCTACAGCCTCCAGCACCTTGGGTACACCATCCCTCCCCAGGCGGACGCCGGCTGGATCGGCGAGGCGGGCCCCGGCCCCTCGTACCTCGATCCCGGCTCGGGCGGCCCGGAGAACGACTTCACCAACCGCAACACCACCTTCATGACCTGGAACCTCCTGCACCTGGCCCGGGCGTTGAAGGATCTCGGTGGCATCCCCGCCTACGGCAACCAGCGCACTGCCTGGGACGCCGGCTGCCGCCGCGACTACGAAAACCCCGAGCACCGGTAGGGACACCAACGGCAGGGGCGGCTGCGCCGGTCGGGATCCCGGCCGGCATGGGCATTGTCCGTGCCCATGAGCGCGTCGATGACGCGCTGACCCAGCTGCCGACTGGTCAGGCTCGTGAGGCGGCCGTCGGCAAGGTCGGCCAGGAGGCCAAGCGGGCCGCTGGCCCCGGCAACGGATGGCCGGCACGTGGTGCCGCCGGGACCTGATGCTCTCGCCGAGTCAGTCGGTCGGTTGTGTGGCCCCAGAGGGTGTCGACGCGCGCCCACTCCTCGTCCCACTGCTCCAGCTTTCGCCGCACCAGGCGGGGCCGCGCGATCTGGGCGCTGCCGATCACGGCAGCCGCTCTCCATGCCGGGATGCCGGCCGAGGTGGCATACAGAGGGCACGCCACCCCAAATTGGTCTACACAACAAACAAACCCCAGGTCGCTGACCTGGGGTTTCACTCTGGAGCGGGTGACGAGAATCGAACTCGCGCTCTCAGCTTGGGAAGCTACGGCGCTTGGGTGGGCTTTGTGGCTCTGACCTGCGCAGATGCCTGCCCTCTAGGGTGGGGGTGCGGGTCGTATCGCACCGCTGTTGACCGTGGCTGTCCGCTCTTACGGGCACGCTGTGGGCACGACGCCGTGAAGTGGGGGACCGGGGTGTTCGTACGGCCCCTGCCGAGTTCGGGGTGCCTCGACTTGCAGGTCGGCTGAGTGGTGCTGTCGCAACTGCACACGGAGACGTCGTACCCCGATCTCCTGGCGCCTTCGTCCCGCATGAGATGTGACTCACTCACGGCTCTTGCGTACACCTCATCTGCACGAAGATACGCAACATCTGAGGGCCGACCATGTCCGCCGATGGCAAAGGACAGTTCGGCCCATGCCGGGGGCGCTGTCCGGCTACGACCCGAAGTTCTGGGTCCAGTAGTTGCCCGGCTGCGCCAGGCCCACACCGATCTCCTTGAAGCCACAGTTGAGGATGTTGGCCTTGTGGCCGGGGCTGGACATCCAGCCGGCCATGACGCTTTCGGGAGTGCCGTATCCGGCGGCGACGTTCTCGCCCGCCGACCTGAAGCTGTACCCGACACGGGCGAGCCGGTCGCTCATGGACGAACCGTCGGAACCCGTGTGAGACATGTTCTTGTGATCGGCCATGTCCTGGCTGTGGTCCTGAGCGGCCTTGGTGAGCTTGGCGTTCTCGGCCAGCGGCGCGCAGCCTGCCTTTTCGCGTTCGGCGTTGACCAGAACCAGCACACGATCTGTGGGACCGGAATCCGCACTGCCGGCGGAGGCGCTGGGAGTCCTGCTGGAACGCGTGGCCTTCGGAGTGCTCGAAGGCGAAGCGGACCTGTCGGGCGTGCTGACGGTACGCGGAGCGGTCGGTTTTCTGGACGCCGAGGGAGACGCGCTCGGGGTTTTGGACGGAGTGTCAGTGTCAGAGGTGTCCGCGGCGGAGGTGGTCGGGGCGGAGGTGGTAGGGGACGCGGTGGGCGTCCGCGAGGGCGTCGGGTCGGCTACTGGATCCGATGTGCCCGATCCCCACCAGGAGAACGCCACACTGCGCCAGCCTCCCAGCCCGCTGCCGCTCGCCAGCGCGACCGAAGGAATACCCACGGCGCCCACAGCCACCACAATGACTGCGGTACGGGATATCTTCCGGCGCTTCCTTTTCTGGCGATGCTTGTTCATACGTGACCTCACTCAGTGGTCCGACATTGGGCAGGAAAGTAGCGCCTTTCCCTTTTCGTGAGAGTGGGTGCACACAGCGACTTCACGCATCCCGATCCGTCGCACCGCACACCACAACCCACGCGCAGACTTCGCCCGATGCCCCGACGTCTGCGGCATCCAGCCAGCCTTGCCCTGGCGAGCCCGGTCATTATGGGGATCGGCGAGCCCACCGGGCAACGAACACCCGTACTGCTGCTGGGCGGTGCCGATGAGTTCGCCCGGGCCATGAGGACGTACGGATCCAGCCGTCGGCACACAATCTCCGCCACCCGCACACACCGGTGACCAGGCCGAAGAGGCTCTCCCGCAGCCGCGGTCGTCAAATTCACCGATCGAGAAAATCAGCTGAATTATTACCTGCAGTAGAAAATGTCCGATTGGGATTCAAAAGAACGGAGCTGTTACCAGCGGTAATTGGTCAATCCATCTCATTGGGTAAAATTCTGGCGTGATGTATATCACTATGATTCGAGGTGTGGGAATTACTGAGCCGGAACGGTTGAGTTTCCTGCGCGTTGGCCCGGTGTGATCGAGATTGAGCACGGCGAGGTCGCCACTCTCGATGTCGTCGCGCGCTATGTCGAGGCGCTCGGTGGTCGGCTGGACCTGGTCGCAGACTTCGGTGACCACACGGTGCGTATGCCCGCTGAGCGGCCTTGGTTAAGTCCGGTGCGGTACCGCGCCCCGTAAGGGGCGCGGGGCTGTATCAATGTGCGGCTCCGCCGCGATGGGGGTCCCCCCGCTCGAGCGAAGCCGAGAGTGGGGGAGCGACCAGCCCCCACCGGCCCGCGCCCGCGGCGGAGCCGCACGTCGATACAGCATCACCGTTCTTCCAGCGGAGCGCTTAGCGGGGATCAGGGCAGCGCGGCTGCGTAGTCGCCCCCAAGGCGTTGGGCGGAGCTGTGTGGCGGAGCGTGCAAAGCGGTGGCGAGAGCGCCGCAGAGGCAGCGGCAAGACAGAAGCCCCAGGCTGCTGACCTGGGGCTTCGAAAAGAGCGGGTGACGAGAATCGAACTCGCGCTCGCAGCTTGGGAAGCGGCGGCGCTCACCCGGGCACATGGCCTCGGAACGGGGCATACATGACCGCCGGGGCGCGGATCCACGAGCGGGGTCGGTGAACCGGCGCGCGTATCGGTACGCGTATACGGAACTGAGACCGTCGTACGCCCCTCCCTCCCGCAACCCCAGAGCCGCCCCGTGTGTCCAGGACGGGGCAGCGGCCGGACGCCAAGCGGTCGCGCTCTCTGTCACGCAGGTCGTGGCAGGGGCTTCAGTCGCCGAGGAGAGGACTCACCATGCTCGATCTCAGACGTATGCCGGTGATGGCGGTGATGGGCGGGATCCTGCTGCTGACAGGGTGTGAGGATGCGTCAGGTTCGCACGCCGGCTCGGGCGCCCCCTCCTCGTCGCCTTCCGTGAATGCCTCTGTGTCGGCAGGCACTCCTTCGCACGTCCCCGCCCGCACCACCACGCCCACGCCGTCGCGCACCTCTGCCGCCCCGGCCGGGGCCACGACATCCCCCACTCCCACCGGAACCACTACCTCCGCGGACCGCTCCGGCTGCCACAACCTGACGGCCACCGACGCCGTGAAGTCCGCGGTGACGGCGGCATACCGGCGCAGTTTTCCCCGCTTCGCCCACATTCGGCCGGTGCCGCGGCAGTTCTTCTACGGCCAGTGCGGCGGCGTCCGCTACGCCGCCACCCGGTTCGAGTCCACCTCCGGTGCCACGTACGAGGAACTCGTGGGCATGCAGGACGAGGGCAGCGTCACCAAGTACTTCCGCGGCACGTCCGCGGACAGCTGGAGCTACATGGCCAGTGACGCCTTCCCCCGTGGGCCGCACGGCTGCGGAGGTGTTCCACAGATTCCCGAGGCCCTGGCCGCGGCCTGGGGGAACTGCTCAGTCATGGGGCCGAAATCGTGAACGGCCGCGGCCCCGTCCGGCCTTCCGGCCTGGCTCGGCACGCTCGTCGTGTCTTCTCTTCGCCGCTCTGTCCCTGTTCTCGCCGTTCTCGCCACCGAACAGGGACGGGGCCCGTCACACCGGGCCCGGTCCGCGACGGACCAGGTGAGTGGGCCCGGTGGCGGGCTGTGGCACCCGTGCGGTCCGGCCGCGCGAAGGCTTCCGGAACCCGGCAGTGACGGCGGGCCGTACCCGGGGGCAGACTTCGCACCGAGGAAACGCGAAGGAGCGGGACATGGCGGTTTTCCTGTGGTGCTGGATCGGCCTGTTCACGGTGGTACTGCTGCCTCTCGGCGTCGCCATGCTCCGTGGCTGGGCACCTAAGAGGGCCCGCACGCAGTGGTCCCCGGCGCGGATCCGAGTGCAGGGGGTCTCCGCGCTCGTGCTGTACGTGGGCGGCTTGGTGCCGGCGGTGGCCGAACTGGCGGGCATGCCCGGTGAGGCAGCCGACATCCTGCTCTCCCTGACCGCACCCCACCTGGTGTTCCTGAGCTTGGGACTGCAGGGCGGCGCGGCCCTGACCGACTGGTTCGGACGGCGGACCCAGCCGTGGACGGGCCCGTCCGGGGCGCAGCCGCGGCAATTCGGCTGACCCATATCAGAAAGGCGAGGACCCAGGGTGCTGAAGAGCCGGGTGAGAGCGGAGTACGTGCACCTGTTCACCTCTCCCGCGCGGGTCCGGCGACGGGCGCACCGCTGGACCGTCTTCGCCGGAGCGCTCGTCACGTCGCCCTTCGTCGCGCTTGCCGTGGCGGCTGTCGGCCTGCTTCCCCTGGGGGTCGCGTCGCCTTCTTCGCCCACGACCGGGGCCACCGAGTGGCCGAGGTCCCGCTCAACATGCGCGTGGCCATGACGCTGGCCGCGCTGATCTGCGTAGGCATCGGGGTGGCGCCGAACCTGCTGTACGAGCTGCTCCCACCCCAGTGGACTACGTGCCCTACACGGCCCCACACGTGATCAACCAGCTGCAACTGCTCCTGCTCGCCTCGATGGCCTTCACGCTGCTGGTCCGCACCGGCCTGTACCCACCGGAGCTCCGCTCGGTCAACCTCGACGCCGACGTGGTCTACCGTCGGGTGCTGCCGCGCAGCTGGCACGCGCTCTCCCGCGCCATCCTCCGGCTGCGCCGCACCCTGGGCCCACCTCTGCGCCACCGTGGCGGGAACCTGTGGAGCGCGACCACCCGCCCGTTGCGTCCGGAGGCAAAGCTGGCGACGCCGTGGCCGACCCACCTGATGGTCTGGTGGGCCGTCTTCCTGCTGGGAACCGTGCTGTTGCTGGCGCTGCTGTAGCGTGCCCCGGCTTACAGAACCTGCGCCGATCCACCCCGGCCACCGGTGGAGCACCACACTGCAGTCCCGGCAGGGCCGGGCCTTCTTCACGGCGATGGCTCGGGAGACGTGCACGGACTTCCCGGCCGGTGGCCCGTTGTGCTCCCGTCTAAGGGGGCGGTTCGGGCAGTTGGTGCACCGCTTGACCGGTTGACGTCCGATGCCGCACGCCGGGCGTGCACTACAACGGTGTTGCGTCAGTCGCGACGTAACCGGGAGCACGCTCCTGGTCGTCTGCGACGATGGATCTTGCTTGACGGAGCGTGAGACGGGGAGCGACCTGTCCCGCCCCTCAGCTACAGGGAGCAGCCGCCCGTGTTGGAGGGGACGTGAAAGAAGAGAACGGTCGGCTCGTTGTGCTGTCCGCCTTGCCGTTCGTCATGATGGCGGCGGTGGCTGTGGTCGACGTCGCCATCGGACCGGCGGTGGGGCTGCTGCCGCTGGTGTCGTTGGGACCGGCCTTCGCTCCACTCGTCGGCGGCTGGCGGCGCACCGTGTGCATCGGTGTGATCGCGCTGGTGCTCACTGCCGGACTGGGCTTGTACGACGATCTGTTCGACCGCGTGCGCGGCTATGTGAGTATCGCCTCGGTCGTCGGCGTCACTGCGGCGGGACTCGTGGCCGTGTCCATGCGTGAGCGCCGGGAGGCGGAGTTGGCCAATGTGCGGTCGATCGCTGAGGCGGCGCAGCGGGTGCTGCTCAAGCCGGTGCCGCGCCTGGCGGGGCATCTGCGGGCAGCGGTGTCGTACATGTCCGCTGTGGCTGAGGCACGCATCGGCGGAGATCTGTACGAGGTGGTCGCCTCGCCCCACGGCGTGCGGGTGATCGTGGGCGACGTGCAGGGCAAGGGGCTGGAAGCGGTGGAGACTGCGGCCGTAGTCCTGGGGGCCTTCCGGGAAGCCGCCCCGGACGAGGCAGACCTGTCCGAGGTGGGACGCAGGCTGGAGCGGGCCGTCAACCGGCAACTGGAGGGCGAGAAGTTCGTGACCGCGATCCTCGCCGAGGTGAGGGCCGACGAGGTCACCTTCCTCAACTTCGGCCATCCCCCACCCCTGCTCGTCCGGGCCGCCGGTGCCGTGCTGCTTCCCGAGCCACTTGCGTACGCGCTGCCGCTCGGCCTCGCCGCCCACGGTGTGGCCGAACCGGAGCCGTTCCGCACCGACTTCCTTCAGGGCGACCAACTGCTGCTGTACACCGACGGGATCACCGAGGCACGGGATACCGGCGGCCGGTTCTACCCCCTCGCTGAACGCGCCCACCTGCTCAAGGAACGCGATCCGGAAGCCGCGTTGGAAACCCTGCGGCAGGATCTTCTCCAGCACGTCAGCGGCCCCTTGCAGGACGACGCCGCCATGCTCTTGCTTCGCTACCGGTGACGAGTCGCCTCACCGAGGCACACGTCAACACCCACCGCTCCCGCGCCGGTCACGGACTTCGCCACGCTGCTGACCCGGGTCGGCGCGCAGGCGATCACCGCCGTGGGTGTGGGCAATCTTCGGCGCCCCCGTGCGCTGGTCGTTGTTGAGGCGTGGCGTCGGCCAACACCGCTTTCACAGACAATGACAGCGGCCCCTCGATGCGGTAGGCGTCGGCGCCGTCGTGCACGACCGACGCTTTCCGCCGGCGCGACTTCATGACGTGCACGACGAGGGCCAGGGCGACGCCGACGGCGACCGCCACGGTCAGGTCCACGAGAACGGTGACGATCATGGTCGCGAACATCACGACGATGTCACCCCTCGGAGAGACATGCGCCTTGCGCAGGCCCTCCCAGTCGAACATGCCGACCGCGGTCAGGATCAGGATCCCCGACAGTACGGCGAGGGGAATGTACTGGACGACGGCCCCGAGGCCGACCACGAGAGCGAGGAGGATGACGCTGTGCGTGGCCGCCGACAGCGCGGTGCGGCCGCCGCTCCTGATGTTGACCACGGACCTGACAGTCGCGCCGGCGCTGGCCAGGCCGCCGAACAGTCCACTGGCGGCGTTGCCGAGTCCCTGGCCGATCAGTTCCTTGTTGCTGCGGTCCTCTGAGGACCTTCGCCGCGCGATCGGCTGCCACTGAGGACATGCCGCGGGGCGCAACTGCGACGCGGTCGAGCTCGCGTGGTGAGTCGGGGGCGCGGGCAGGCTCATGCGCTTCCGGACTGCCGCGTGAACTTCGATTCTCGGGTGGGAGGTCGCTCACGGCCATCTCCGCCACCGCCGTGACCTGGGAGTACGTCGGGAACAGGCAGGCGCGCTCCCGGCCCCGGGCAGCAGCCTCGGCGTCGTGACGACCACCTACACCCTTGCCGACGGGACCTCCAGCGGGTTTTCATCAGGGTCAGGGACGCAACCCCAGGGAGTACGGAGTGCCGCGAGGAAGCGGCCGTGACCATCGACCGCCGGAAGAGGGCCATGACCGCGATTGACGAACTGCTGCGGCGTAACGCCGACTCGCCGCTGCGGGGCACGCCGACCATCAAAACGCCGGTGCCGAGCCTGCACCTGACGATCGTCACCTGCATGGACGCCCGCATCAAGGTGTTCGACGTCTTCGGGCTGAAGCACGGCGAAGCGCACATCCTGCGTAATGCCGGCGGTGTTGTGACCGACGACATCATTCGCTCGCTCTCCATCAGCCAGCGCAAGCTGCGCACCCGCGAGGTCATCGTCATGCAGCACACCCAGTGCGGCCTGGCGACCTTCACCGAAGATGAGTTCAAGGACGAACTGGAAAACGACACCGGGCTCCGGCCAACCTGGTCGGTGGAGACCTTCCGGGACGTCGAGGCCAGCGTGCGAACCTCGGTGGCCAGGGTGCGGCACACCCCATTCCTCCTGCACAGCGATCAAGTCCGCGGGTTCGTCTACGACGTGCGCAACGGTTCGCTGACCGAGGTCGACTCCGACCGTGCCGAATCACGCACCCGTTCCGCCTCATGAGCTCGTGCATGGTTGGCGGAGAGGCATCGAGCTCTTGATCGTTGAGCGGGGGTCCTGCCGTGGGGAACGCAACCACTGATCGCTCGGGCTCCACCTGGGTACCCGCGCAGACAGCGCTGCGCCGGCTCCGGCTCGGTCACTCCGTCCCCTCTGCACATGTGCCCCTGACGCGTTCTTAGCGGCGTCCGGGCACGGGGAGAGTAGCTCAGCGTTGCCGGAACGCGGCAACGAGGCCCGGCTCTCGCCTCAGCGCTCGGTGGCGTCGTACTGCTCGCGCCACTGGTCGATCAGGGCCGTCATCTCGCGCTGCATGAAGGCGTAGAAGTCCTGCATCTCGTGCAGGCGCCGTCCGGTCACGCTGTCCTGGCCGGCGGCCTTGATGCCCTCGGCGGCGGCGTCGCCCATGACGGCGAGCATGGCGTTCTGGTTGCTCATGAGGGTGGCCCAGGCGTGCTTGCGGAAGCGGTAGTGGTCGCGGCGGCTGCCCGGGGCCGGGACGCGCTCGATGATGCCGACGGGGATGAGCTGCTTGACGGCGCCGGAGACGGCGCCGGAGCTGATCCGTAGTTCCTCGCACAGGTCGGTGGCGGTCATCGTCTCGCTCTGGCTGAAGAGCAGGGCCGTCATCACCCGGGCGGTGGTCCTCTGCATGCCGCCCTCGGCCAGCGTGAGCGCCAGCTTCTCCGCCGCCTCACGCAGGCGGGCGCGCGTGTCCGCGTTCGCGTCGGTGTCCTTGTCGCTTCCCATGCCTCGCAGCATACCGAGAGCTCCCAACCTTCGGAACTCTCAATGTATTTATAGATCTCTGAAAGTTCGATACTTTCCGAGTCATGGAGAACGCGATCGAGCTCCGCGAGCTCACCAAGACGTACGGCACCCGCCGGGGCCTCACCGGCCTGACCCTGGACGTCCGCGCCGGCGAGGTCTTCGGCTTCCTCGGCCCCAACGGCGCCGGGAAGTCCACCACCATCCGGCTGCTCCTCGACCTGATCCGGCCCACCTCCGGCCGGGCCGCCGTCCTCGGCCTCGATCCGCGCCGCGACGGCGTCGCCCTGCGCTCCCGGGTCGGCTACCTGGCCGGGGACTTCGTCTGCGACGGACGGCAGAACGTCCGCGGCTACCTGCGCTTCCTCGCCGCCCTGCGCGGCGGCGTGCCCCAGGAGCGCATCGACGCGCTCGCCGACCGGCTCGGCCTGGACCAGACCGCCAGGATCAAGAAGCTGTCCAAGGGCAACCGGCAGAAGGTCGGCCTGGTCCAGGCGTTCATGCACACCCCGGAACTGCTGATCCTGGACGAGCCCACCTCCGGACTCGACCCGCTGGCCCAGCAGACCTTCCTCGACCTGGTCGCCGAGGCCGCCGGGAACGGCCAGTCCGTCTTCATGTCCAGCCACATTGGGACGTTCTCGGCGTCGACACCGACCCGCACCTCGTCCAGCGGATCAGCGACGATCTCACCCATGCGGCGGTCGCCGACTGCACCGACCCCGAGACGCTGCGCCAGCTCGGCGTGCACGAGTTCAGCAGCGCCGTGGTCGGCATCGGCACCGACATCGAGGCCAGCATCCTGATCGCCTCCAACCTGCTGGAGGCGCAGGTGCCCAACATCTGGGCCAAGGCCATCAGCCGCCAGCACGGCCAGATCCTCGAGCGCCTCGGCGTGCACCACGTCGTCCTGCCCGAGCACGACATGGGCGAGCGCGTCGCCCACCTGGTGACCGGCCGGATGCTCGACTTCATCGAGTTCGACGACGACTACGCCCTGGTGAAGACCATCGCCCCGGCCGTCTCCACCGGCATGCCGCTCGGCGAGAGCCAGGTGCGCAGCAAGTACGGGGTGACGGTCGTCGGCATCAAGCGGCCGGGCGAGGGCTTCACCTATGCCACCGCCGAGACGGTCATAGAGAAGGGTGATGTCATCGTCGTCACCGGCAAGATCCGCGATGTGGAGTCCTTCGCCGAACTCAGCTGATTCCTCCTTCTGGGCAGGGGCCGTGGCGATGACATCGCCGGACCGGCGATCCCGCCTCCAACGGCCGTGGGCGGACAGGCCGGGAGCCAGCGCGCACATGACCAGTCCGATCAGCTGTCACGAGGTGATGTGGGCGGGCAGGTCCGGGGGTACGGGCGGGCGGCCGGGGGCGGTCTTGAGGGTGAGGACCATGGTCATGCCGCCGCCTGGGGTGTCCTCGGCGGTAAGGGTGCCGCCCATGGCCTCGGCGAAGCCGCGGGCGACGGCGAGGCCGAGGCCGACTCCGGCACCGCGCGGGGCATCCCCGTACCGCTGGAACGGCTCGAAGATCCTCTCCTTGGCTTCGTCCGGCACGCCGGGGCTGCGGTCGACGACCCGCAGTTCGACCCGGTCGCCGAGCGTGCTGGCGGAGACCAGCACCACTTCGTTCTCCGGGCCGTACTTCACGGCGTTCTCCACGACATTGGCGACGGCCCGCTCCAGCAGTCCGGGGTCGGCCGTGACCATCGGCAGGGTTTCGGGAACGTCCAGTTCGACGGAGCCTTCGGGAACGCCGCCGAGCGCCATCGGCACCACTTCGTCCAGGTCCACATCGCGGATCAGCGGCGTGACGGTGCCGGTCTGCAGCCGGGACATGTCCAGCAGGTTGCCCACCAGGTGGTCGAGCCGGTCGGTGCCTTCCTCGATGCCCGCCAACAGTTCCGCTTGGTCCTCATGTTGACGGTCGTTATGACGTCGATCCCGGCGTCCAGCAGTTCCCCTACGTCCTGACACCGCTTGGGGTTTCGTGAGCCGGGCACATTGGTGTGCGCCAGCTCGTCCACCAGGGCGACGGCCGGCCGACGCTTCAGTACGGCGTCCACGTCCATCTCGGTGAACACGGTGTCCCGGTAGTCCAGCTCCCGGCGCGGGATCTGCTCCAGGCCGTGCAGCATCACCTCGGTGCGCGGCCGGTCGTGGTGCTCCACGAAGGCCACCACGCAGTCGGTGCCGCGCTCCACGCGCCGGTGCGCCTCCGACAGCATCGCGTAGGTTTTGCCGACGCCCGGCGCCGCGCCCAGGTAAATCCGAAGTTTGCCGCGTGCCATGGTGCAGGGGTTCCGATCTTTCTGCCGGTCGCCGGGCCGGCACCGGACGGGACGGGAAGGGGATTACTTCTCGAAGCGGTATCCCATGCCCGGCTCAGTGACGAGATGCCGTGGATGTGAGGGGTCTGTCTCCAGTTTGCGCCGTAGCTGCGCCATATAGACCCGCAGGTAGTTCGTCTGCGTCTCGTACGGCGGGCCCCATACCTCCTGGAGCAGTTGCTTGTGGCTGACCAGCCGCCCCGGGTGGCGGATCAGCACCTCCAGCAACTGCCACTGTGTCGGGGTCAGGCGTACGTCCTCCTCGCCGCGGCGGATCTTCTTCGCGAGCAGGTCGATGGTGAAATCGTCCGTGGCGATGGTCACCGAGTCACCGGCCCCTGCTTCCGCGGTGCGGCGGACGGCGGCACGCAGCCGGGCCATCAGCTCGTCCATGCTGAACGGCTTGGTCACGTAGTCGTCGGCGCCGGCATCGAGGGCCGCGACCTTCTCTATTGAGGTATGGCGGGCGGAGACCACCAGGATCGGCACCCGGGCCCGGCCGCGCAGGGCTCTGATGAGGTCGATGCCGTCCATGTCCGGCAGCCCGAGGTCGAGCAGCACCACATCCGGCGGGTGGGCGGCGGCCGACCTCAGGGCCGTGGCACCGTCGGAGGCGGTGCCGACCTCGTACATCCGTGCCTTCAAATTGAGCGCCAGGGCCCGGACGATCCGCGGATCGTCCTCGACCACGAGTACCCGGGTCATCGAGATTCCTCCGTCCTGACCGAGGAGGCCGCTGCCTCCGCCTTGTGTTCCTCAGCGGCCTTGAACAGCGACTCGACGAGTTCCAGGCGCACTCGCTCCATGTCCTTGCGGACCAGCACGGGTACCTGTCGGTTCCACTCCTCCGCCGCCTCGTCCAGCGCCTCGGCGAAGGTCCCGCGTACTCGCCGTCCGATGACGGCCATGGTGAGCGGGAGCAGCGGACGGGCGAAGGATCGGCCCCTGACTCGTACCTTGACCGTGAGGAGCCAGCGCCCGTCGTCGGTCGGGAGCGGTACGACCTTCACCGTCGCGTGAATGAGTGCGTGGCTGAGGGTGCCGGTCAGTGGTGTGGCCGTAGGGCGGCCAGAGCCTGCCGCAGAGGGCCACCACTTGCCGAGGTCGAGGTGGAGGCGTCCGCTGCCGCTGGTGTACTTCGTCCATCTGCCGCCGCTTGCCCGCACCTTCCCCGAGAGCTTCGCCTCCCGTGGCCGTTCGGCGCTGGTGAGCCTGAGCGCGCAGGCCGCGTGTGTGGGGTTGTGGGGGTCGTCGTCGAGGGTGACGATCTCCAGGGCCGTCTCCCGCCGCCGGTCCCAGGCCAGGACCGTGAGCGCCGCGTCGGGATCCGGCTCCCCGTCCGCGTCGTCGCTCTCGTGGCGGTAACGGGCGCCTGGTTGCAGATGGCGTCCCTCGGTCAGGAGCAGTTCCGGCAGCGGACGTCCGTCGGGCAGCCGCAGCCGCGCCCCGTCATCTTCGAGGCTTTCCGCGAGGTCGTGGAGCATGACGACGCATGACTCGAACCAGCGGCGGGGTACGGGGGTGAGTATCACCGTGTGCTGAAAGCGGGCCATGCACCAAGGATGGCCGTCCGACGGTGCCGGGTCAGGGGGGTGACCGGGCAGCGACGAGCACGGTTTGGTTGCCGGTTTCCGGGCCATCCCCCCTGGTGCATCAGGAGGACGACGTTCGTTTCCTGGAGTGCCCCGCATCTTGATGCGCCGGTGACGCTTTCTTAGCGGAGACCGGCATGGAGGCCCGGGTGAATGCTGCCGGGATCCGGCAATGCGGGGGCGGGTCTCCCGCAGGCAAGATGTCCTCGGGGGAAGCCGCAGGTAGCCCCGGTGCTGGATACCGGCAGGGACGTCGGCCCCCGGCACCGGGGCCCGGTCCTCTCCATGGGCCAGATGCGATGACGTGATGAGCGGGGGTGGACATGCGGGCCTTTCTTGAAGCGGCTACCGGCTTTCCCACCCTCCTGTTCACCGCGGCCCTCGTCGTGGTCGTCGGATTCTGGGTTCTCGTCGCCTTCGGCGCGGCCGGCTCCGACAGCTTCGACGCGGATACCGACCTCGACGCCTGGGGCATGGGCGGGGTGCCGGTTGCGGTCGCGTTCTCGCTGCTGACGGTGGCCGCCTGGATCCTCGCCCTGGGGGCGGCGATCCTGCTGGACGCGTTCGTGCCCTCGGGAATCCTCGGCGGGTTGCTGCACCTGGTGGTGCCGATCGGGGTGCTGCTCGCCGCCTGGCGGCTGACCTGCCTGTTCGTACGGCCGCTGCACCGCCTCTTCCCCGACGAACCCGAGCCGCCCCGGCACACCGAGGCCCGCATCGGCGACGGCACGACTTCGCCGTCTGCCGCCCACGACGTCGAGGATCCCGTCGGCCCCATGCCGCATGCGGCCGTACTCCACTCTCGAGATCGCGCCGACGCGCTCGGTCCGCGGGATCGCGCTGCCTGAGCCGCGCCGCCACCCGGATACGCCCCGGCGCCTTCCTCCCTCATCAATCAACTCCCTTACGCCTCAAGGACGTATGCCATGGATGCCACCACCGTGGGCATCGGCGTGCTCGTCGCCGCTGTCCTGCTCGCCACGCTTGCCCTGCTGTTCGTCTTCTCCCGGCTGTTCCGCAAGGTGGAGCAGGGCAAGGCGCTGATCGTCTCGAAGATGCGGAAGGTCGATGTGACCTTCACCGGGCAGGTCGTCCTGCCCGTGCTGCACAAGGCCGAGGTCATGGACATCTCGGTGAAGACCATCGACATCACCCGTGCCGGCCGGGACGGGCTGATCTGCCGGGACAACATCCGCGCCGACATCCGGATCTCGTTCTTCGTACGGGTCAACAAGACCGCCGAGGACGTCATCAGGGTCGCCCAGGCGATCGGCACGGCCCGTGCCAGTGACAAGGACACGCTGCAGGAACTGTTCAACGCGAAGTTCTCCGAGGCGCTGAAGACGGTCGGCAAGCAGATGGACTTCACCGACCTCTACACCAAGCGCGAGGAGCTGCGCTTCCGCATCATCGAGATCATCGGTATCGACCTCAACGGCTACAGCCTGGAGGACGCGGCGATCGACTACCTGGAGCAGACGCCGCTCTCCCAGCTCGACCCGGCCAACGTCCTGGACGCGCAGGGCATCCGAAAGATCACCGAGCTGACGGCCATCGAGCACGTACGCACCAACGAGTTCCAGCGCACCGAGGAGAAGGAGATCACCCGGCAGAACGTCGACGCCCGGGAGGCCATCCTCGAACTGGAGCGCCGCCAGGCCGACGCCGAGATCAAGCAGAAGCGGGAGATCGACACCGTACGGGCCCGCGAGGAGGCCGAGACGGCGCGGGTGATGGAGGAGGAGCGGCTGCGGTCGCAGGGCGCGTTCCTCAAGACCGAGGAGCAGCTCGGCATCCAGCGGGAGAACCAGGCCCGCGAGGTGGCCGTCGCGCAGAAGAACCGCGAGCGGGTCATCGCCATCGAGAACGAGCGCATCGAGAAGGACCGTCTCCTCGAGGTCATCGCGCGGGAGCGGGAGACCGAGCTGACGCGGATCTCCGCCGAGAAGGAGGTCGAGGCGGAGAAGCGGGAGATCGCCGAGGTCATCCGGGAGCGGGTCGCGGTGGACCGTACGGTCGCCGAGCAGGAGGAGTCCATCAAGAAGCTGCGCGCCGTGGAGGAGGCCGAGCGCGGACGGCAGGCCGTGATCATCGCCGCCGAGGCTCAGGCGCAGGAGAAGCTGGTCAAGGACATCAAGGCGGCGGAGGCGGCCGAGCAGGCGGCCACGCACCGGGCGGCTGAGCAACTCACGCTGGCGGAAGCGGGGTTGAAGGCCGCCGACCTGGACGCGCGGGCCAAGCTGAGGCTCGCCGAGGGCATCCAGGCCGAGGCGGCGGCCGAAGGACTCGCGGCCGTCCAGGTCCGCGACAAGGAGGCCGAGGTCATCGAGAAGGCCGGCCTCGCGGAGGCGGAGGCCACCGAGGCACGCCTCAAGGCGGAGGCCGAGGGTGCACGGGCGAAGGCTCTCGCCGAGGCCGAGGCGATCGGCGGCAGGCTGAAGGCCGAGGCGGCCGGTCTGACCGAGAAGGCCGCCGCGATGGCCGCCCTCGACGACGCCTCCCGTGGCCACGAGGAGTACCGGCTGCGTCTGGAGGCCGAGAAGGACATCCGGCTGGCCGGCCTGGACGTGCAGCGGCAGGTCGCCGAGGCACAGGCCACGGTGCTGGCGACCGGCCTGGAGAACGCCGACATCAACATCGTCGGCGGGGAGTCCGTCTTCTTCGACCGCCTCGTCTCCTCGATCGCGCTCGGCAAGAGCGTCGACGGATTCGTACAGCACTCCGAGACCGCGCAGGCCCTCGCGGGGCCCTGGCTGGACGGAACGTCGAGCTTCACCGACGACCTGAGCCGCGTCCTCGGCTCGGTCTCCACGGCCGACGTGCAGAACCTGACCGTCTCCGCGCTCCTGATGAAGCTGATGAACACGGGCGGAGCCAACGCCGGCCGACTGGAGCAACTCATGGACCGGGCGGGCGAACTGGGCCTGGCCGACCTGCCGCTCGCCGAGCTGAACGGCGGCGTCAAGGCCTGATCACCCGCCCCACGGGTCCGGAGCTGCCGCACAGGGGACGGCAGCTCCGGACCCCGCTCCTCGAAGGGAAGCTGGACCATGGCAACCGGCCCGGACACCGGTACGTACGACACGCTCGACACCGGCACGTACGAAGTGCTGCGCGACCGCCTCGCCGCGCAGGCCACCGAGCTCGCCCGGCGCGCCGAGGCGCTCAACGCCCGCCGCACCGAGGAGTTCGGCTCGACGCGGCTCGAACTCACCGGCACCGAGCGCATCCGCACCGAGCACAACTGCGTTCCGCGCGACATCGTCGCCGTCGGCGACCACCTGCTGTTCGGCTACAACGTGTTCCTCGGCCTCAAGCCGGAGACGACGGTGGCTGACGTCTTCGCGCTGCACGACCACGACCTGAACCGGCTGCCCGAGGACGCCGTCCCAGGTCTCCTCGACGACCCCGCGTTCGTACGGGAGTTCGCGGCCCTCTACCGCTACTACCGTCAGGCCCACCTCCTCCAACTGCGCCGAACCGACGGCAAGTTGCTGGCGGTGTTCCAGACCGGGGAGAAGGCCGAGGACATCCGCGTCCTGCGCTGGGCGCTGTCCGACGACGGCCGGGCGACCTTCCTCGACGCACGCGGCGAGCGCGACCACGTCTTCCCGCCCTCCCACGACTTCGAGTGGACCGGGGCGACCCGCGAGGACCACGTCCTGGGCCGCCATCCACACGTGTCCGTCCAGGGCGAGGTCTTCGTCGAGACGGTCGGCGGCACCCTCACCGTCAAGGTCGAGGACAACACCGAGACCGGGGAGGGGATTTACGTCGAACCGGTCGACGAGCCGCTGCAGTCGCTGGCCGACGCGGACATCGCCCACGCGCGCGTGGGCGCCCTGATCCTGCTGCGAATCTGCCCCTACAAGGAGCAGTCCCACCGGTACCTGGTGTTCAACACCCTCACCAAGGCCGTCGTACGCCTCGACGGCATCGGGCAGGCCTGCCGCCGGCTGCCCGAGGACCAGGGCATCGTCTTCCCGGGCGGATACTGCCTGGCCACCGGGGCGTACAAGACCTTCGACGGCACGGACACCGCAGACCTGGAGTTCGAGCGCGTGGTCCGCTCTCCCAACGGCGAGGACGTGCTGTTCGCGTTCCACGCGCGCGTGGAGGGCCGCAGCCTGCTCCTGCCGTACAACATGATCCGCAAGGAGGTCGCCACCTCGCTGTCCTGCCACGGCTGGGCACTGTTCGACGACGGCACGCTCATGGTCCTGCGCGCCGACAGCGACGAGCCGGCCCGCGTGCACCCCATCCAGCTGTGGCGCTCCCCGTACGTCTCCGACACGCACGCCGCCACCGCCCCCACCGGCACCGGACCGCTGGCCCGCATCGGCAACGCCGACCTCGTACGCGGCATTTCCGACTGCCTGTCCGTCACGCGCGCCGTCACCGAGACGACCCCGACGACCGAGGTGTACGCGGCGCTGGCCGCCGCGTGCGTCCGGGCGGCGGACTCGTACCACTGGCTGGGCGACCCCGAACTGGGCGATCTGCGCGCTCCGTTGGAGCAAGTACGGGTCACCGCCGAGCAGGTGCTGGCCGAGTTCGAGACCGTCCAGGAGCTGACCCGGCAGGCCGCCGACGCGCTGGGGGAGGCAGCCACACGCCTCGCCTCGCTCGTACGGCGCCTGCGGGGCGAGGCACCACGGGACGCCGCCGCCTGGGTGAGCGGCCTGACCGAACTGCGCCACGCCCAGGGGCATCTGCTGACCCTGAAGGAGATGCGGTACGCGGACACCGCCCGTATCGACGAACTCGCCGCCGACGCCGAGGCGGACCTGGCCACCTTCGGGCAGCGTGCCGTCGCCTTCCTGGCCCGCGAGGACGCCTTCACCGGCCACCACCAGGACATCGAGCAGTTCGTCGCGGACGCCGAGTCGCTCGCCACCGTCGCCGAGGCCGCGCCCGTCACGGCCCGCCTCGACGAACTGACCGACGGGCTGCAGACCGTCACCGAGGTCGTCGCCGGACTCGACATCGGCGACGCCACGGTCCGTACGTCCATCCTGGAGCGCATCGCCGAGGTCCTGGGCGGCGTCAACCGTGCCCGCGCCACGCTCGACGCCCGCCGCCGCGAACTCCTCGACCACGAGGGGCGTGCAGAGTTCGCCGCCGAGTTCGCGCTCCTCGGCCAGTCCGCCGCCGGCGCGCTCACGGCCGCCGACAGCGTGGAGTCCTGCGACGAGCAACTCGCGCGTCTGCTGGTCCAGTTGGAGAACCTGGAAGCCCGTTTCGCCGACTTCGACGACTTCCTCGGCGAGCTGGCGGACAAGCGCACCGAGGCCTACGAGGCGTTCTCCGCACGCAAGCAGACCCTCGCCGACGCCCGCGCCCGCCGGGCCGAACAGCTCGTCGCCTCGGCGTCCCGGGTCCTGGAGACCGTGGCACGCCGCGCCGCCACGCTCGCCGACACCGATGCGGTCAGCACGTACTTCGCCTCCGACCCGATGGTCGCCAAGGTCCGGCGTACGGCCGACGAGCTGCGCGAACTGGGCGACCAGGTGCGCGCGGAGGAGCTGGACGGCCGGCTGAAGGCCGCCCGTCAGGAGGCGTCCCGCGCCCTGCGCGACCGCACCGACCTGTACGCGGACGGCGGCCGCACCCTCCGCCTGGGCCGTCACCGCTTCGCCGTCAACACCCAGCCGCTCGACCTCACGCTGGTCCCGCACGGAGACGGTCTCGCCTTCGCGCTAACCGGCACGGACTACCGCTCGCCGGTGACGGACCCGGAGTTCGCGGCCACCCGCCCGTACTGGGACCGGCCGCTGCCCTCGGAGTCCCCCGAGGTCTACCGGGCCGAACACCTCGCCGCCCGGCTGCTGGACGAGCACGGCCCGGCCGCGCTGGCCGAGGCCGACGACCTCGCCGCCCTCGTACGGCAGGCCGCGGAGGCGTCGTACGACGAGGGCTACGAGCGCGGCGTCCACGACCACGACGCGACCGCGATCCTCGCCGCGCTGCTGCGACTGCACGAGGCAGCGGGCCCGCTGCGGCACCGGCCCGCCGCCCGCGCCGCCGCCCAGCTCTTCTGGGCCCACGGCACCACAGCCGAGGCCCGCGAGAGCTGGGCGCGGCGGGCGGTGTCACTGGCCCGCGCCCGCGACACGTTCGGACTCGCACCCGCGATCGCCGACTTCGAGAGGGAGCTGGCGGAGGCGATCGACGCGTGGGCCGGGACGGGCGCCGCGATGGCGGGCTCCGTGGCCGCCGCGGCGGCGACGCGGAGCGGGCCGAGCGCCGAAATCGGCGCGGCAGCCGGTCCTCCCACGGTGGGGAGCGCGCAGACCGGACCCGCCACGGCCGGTGGGACGCCGGTCGGGCACGCCGACCGGGCGCTCGCCGCCGCGTACCTCTTCGAAGAGCTGACCAGCGGCCCCGACGGGTTCGTCATCAGCTCGGCCGCGCGCACACTGCTCGACAAGTTCCGCCGCACGGTGGGCACTTCGGCGTACGACGAGGACCTCGCCGCACTCGACGACCTCACCGTACGCCGCCAGCTGGTGGAGGCATGGCTGTCCGCGTACACCTCCGCCACCGGCACGGACCTCGACTCCGGCGACCTCGCCGAGGCCGTGGCCGCCGAACTCTGCCCGGACCTGGCGCGCTACGAATCGGCCGCGTCGCTGACCGAGTCGGTCGGGGGACTGCTGGGCGCCCACCCGCGCATCACCGGCCGTACGCTCACGGTCCGCATCGACGAACTCCTCGCGCGCACCGGCGACTTCCGCACCCGTGACGTACCCGGCCACCGCGCCTACCAGCGGCAGCGCACCGCCTTGGTCGCCGCCGAGCGGTCCCGTATCCGACTGGACGAATACCGCCCACGAGTAATGACCGCGTTCGTACGCAACCGCCTCATCGACGAGGTCTACCTCCCGCTCATCGGCGACAACCTCGCCAAGCAGCTCGGCACGACCGGCGACGGCAAGCGGACCGACAGCGGCGGCCTGCTGCTGCTCATCTCGCCGCCCGGCTACGGCAAGACGACGCTCATGGAGTACGTCGCCGACCGCCTCGGTCTCGTCCTGGTCAAGGTCAACGGCCCGGCCCTCGGGCACGCGGTCACCTCGCTCGACCCGGCCGAGGCCCCGAACGTCACCGCCCGCCAGGAGATCGAGAAGATCAACTTCGCGCTGGAGGCGGGCAACAACACGCTCCTGTACCTCGACGACATCCAGCACACCTCGCCCGAGCTGCTGCAGAAGTTCATCCCGCTGTGCGACGCCACGCGCCGTATCGAGGGCGTGTGGAACGGCGAGCCCCGCACCTACGACCTGCGCGGCAAGCGCTTCGCGGTCTGCATGGCGGGCAACCCCTACACCGAGTCGGGCAGCCGCTTCCGCGTCCCGGACATGCTGGCCAACCGTGCCGACGTATGGAACCTCGGTGACGTCCTGACCGGCAAGGAGGACGCCTTCGCGGTCAGCTTCATCGAGAACGCCCTGACCGCGAACCCGGTCCTGGCGCCCCTCGCGGGCCGCGACCGCACCGACCTCGACCTGCTGATCCGGCTGGCCGAGGGCGACTCCACAGCCCGCGCCGACCAGCTCACCCACCCGTACGCCCCCGCCGAACTGGAGCAGATCCTCGCCGTCCTGCGCCACCTGCTCACCGCGCGCGAGACGGTCCTCGCGGTGAACGCGGCCTACATCGCCTCCGCCGCGCAGACCGACAGCACGCGCACCGAGCCGCCCTTCCAACTCCAGGGCTCCTACCGCAACATGAACAAGATCGCCCAGCGCATCCAGCCCGTCATGAACGACGCGGAGCTGGCCGCCGTCCTGGACGACCACTACACGGCCGAGGCCCAGACCCTCACCACCGGAGCCGAGGCGAATCTGCTGAAGCTGGCCGAGCTCCGCGGCACGCTGACCGCCGAACAGACGGTGCGCTGGGCCGAGTTGAAGGCCACGTACGTCCGTACGCAGGCCCTCGGCGGCCCGGAGAGCGATCCCCTCACCAGGGCAGTTGCCGCCCTCGGTCTCCTCGCCGACCGAGTCGCCGCCGTCGAGTCCGCCATCACACGCGCCGCCGACCCTCGCCACCTCATGGCCAACCCCGGGGCCCGCCATGCGATACGCCCGGCCCCTGGGCCGGCTTTGTCACGGACAGAGACATGATCCGTTGGCGTGCCTACTGTGGCTCGCATGGAAGGGCGCAGCAAGAAGAGTGGCCCAGTAGGCGGTACTCACCGTGTGGCTGCCGTCGGAGTGGTTCATGACCGTTACTGGGCGCGGGAGTTGCGCAGCGCGGTGTTCTCCGGAGTGCTGCTCTTCGGGATGCTGGTGCTGCTCGACTGGGGGCTCGTGGGGCTCACCGCGACGCGCGCCGTGCTGTGGGCCGCACTCGCCGTGCTGCTCCTGGTCATCCTGACGCCGCCACGAGTGAGCGCGAAGAACGGTGGACACGAACGGGTAGGGCTCGGCAAGTTCACGCGCCGACATGGCCGGACTCCTTCTTGGTGAGGGCGGTGTCCGCGTCCTGGCGGGCACCGGGCACACCGGCCAGCTCCTCGACGTGGAACAGGCGGGCGATCGGTACGTCGGTGGAGCTGTGCGCGATGATCGAGAAGGCGATGCACACGGCGATGAGCGTGAACGCCTCCTCGCCCTGCGGGATTCCTGCCTGCAGCACCAGCAGCCCGTACACCACGGAAGCGAAGCCCTTCGGCCCGAACCAGGCGGCCACCAGCTTCTCCTGCCGGGTGAACCGGGTCCCGACCAGCGACAGCAGCAGTGAGGCCGGCCGGATCAACACGATGGCCAGGACGACCGCGACGTAACCGCCCACCGACAGGTCCCCGAAGAGCTGCGGGGTGAGCAGCGCGCCGAACACCAGCAGCGCCGCGAACTTCGCCAGCTCGGCCAGTGCCTCGCCGAGCGGCTCGAACGCGGTCTTCGCCTCGGGGGAGCGGGCGGTGAGGACAGCGCCCGCGGAGAACGCCGCGAGGTAGGGGTTGGCATGGGTGAGGTGGCACGTGGCGTACAGGATCACGCCGATCGCCAGCGGCAGCAGCGGTTGCAGCTTGGGCTCGGCGCCCAGCAGCCGGAAGCGTACGAGGCCGATCACGGCCAGCGGCAGTACGACGCCGAAGGCCAGGCCGAGGACCAGCTCCAGCGCGATCTTCCCGAGTGACGCCTCGGCGTGCCCGGCTGTGGGCCCGGCCGCGGCGATGAAGATGAGGACGACCGGCAGGGCGAGCCCGTCGTTGATCCCGCTCTCCACGTTCAGCAACTGCCGCAGTTTCGCCGGGACTTCCTTGCGGCCCACGATCGCCGAGGCGAACACCGGGTCGGTCGGGGCCAGAACGGCACCGACCAGGAAGGACGTCGTCCAGTCCAGGCCCACCAGGAAGTGCGTGATCAGCGCCATGCCGACGAACGCCAGCGGCATGCCGAGCCCGAGGGCGCGGGCCGGGTTCCGCCAGTTCTCCCGCAACTTCGGGAAGGAGACGTGCATGCCGTCGGTGAACAGCACCGCGAACAGCGCCAAGTCGGCCGTCACCGACACGATCTCGCTGTCCGGCGTGATGTGGATCAGCCCGAGGAACCCGTCACTGACGAGCGCGCCACCGACCAGGAAGAGCAACGACGTCGACAACACGGTCCGTGCCGCGAGGCCCGACAGCAGCACCGCGACGAGCAGCGCCACCCCGAAAACAACGACGAGCACCATGACCACGACCCCCGATCGGCAAAGAGACTGAAGAGAGTTCTCGCCAGATCGCCGACCAGGCTTCCCGGCACACCGCGGGGAACCCTACACGTTCCTTACGCGGCACTGACAGACCCTTCGCACGCACTCTGGCCTCCCGGACACTGCCGGATTCCGGCATTCCTGGACGGGTACGCCGAGCTCCTCGCGGATGCCTCCGCGGTGGCGGTCACAGCGGAGGGTGAGGTGCGTCAGGGCCTGTTCGGTGGCCGGCCCATGAGCAGGGCAACGAGCGCACCGGCCAGCACCGCCCACGCCAATGCCGCCGGTCCGGCCTCTTGCCAGCCCGTCACGGCGATGGCCACGGCCGTCACCACCCCGGCAGCCACGGCGCGGCCGCTCGTCGCCAACGTCCACTGCTCCCGTACGGTGCCTGGCCGGCGTATCTCACCGATCGCGGTCCTGATCACCAGCGCGGCGACCACGATGACCACCGGCAGCAAAGCCCCGTCGCCGTTCACGGGGCCTCGATGAAGTGGTGCACGAGGCGGGCGGCGGTGACCGTACCGAGCAGTGTCACCTGCGTGCCGTCACGTTCCACGACGGCGACCAGGGGGCTGTGGGTGCCGGCCATCAGTGCCGCGACCTCCATCGGGCGCGCCTCCGGCCTCACCACAGGCGGCGGATACAGACGGCGCGGTGCCCACTCAGCGAGATCCCGTGCGCGCATGACCGTCCTCCTCAGCTGTCGCCCGTGACGCTGCCGCGTCCGGGGCTGGTCTGCTGATAGATGTCGGGGATGCCGTCGGCGTCCTCATCCCGCGTCTCCTCCTCCCACAGACGGCGGTAGATCCCATTGCGGCGCTTGATCAGCAGCGTCGCCACGGCCGCGGCGATCAGCGAGCCCAGCAGCACAGCGGCCTTGATGTACTGGGCATCGGTCGGGTCGGGGAAGGCGAGTTCCCCGATCAGTAGGGCCACGGTGAAGCCGATCCCTGCCAGCACCGCCAGGGCGAACACATCTGCCCAGGCCAGGTCGGGGTTGAGGCGTGCCCGGGTGAAGCGCGCGGCGAGGTAGGTGCCCGCGAAGATTCCCACGGTCTTGCCGACGACCAGGCCCAGCACCACGCCGAGCGGTTCCGGCTGGGTGAACACCTCGGCCAGCGATGAGACGGAGATTCCGACGCCTGCGGCAAAGAGAGCGAAGAGCGGTACTGCCACTCCTGCCGAGACCGGGTGCAGCAGATGTGAGGTCCGCTCGGCGGGTGAGGCGTCCTCGTCCTCGTCACGGGTCGTGCGCAGGAGCAGGCCCATGGCCACCCCGGCGACGGTGGCGTGGACGCCTCCGTTGTACATCAGGGCCCAGATGGTGATGCCGAGCGGTACGTACCACCACCAGCCGCGCACGCGGTACCGCTGGAGTACGTAGAAGACGACCAGCCCGCCGACGGCTCCGCCGAGGGCGGCGAAGTTCAGATCACTGGTGAAGAAGATCGCGATGACGAGGATCGCGCCGAGGTCGTCGACGATGGCGAGGGTGAGCAGGAAGGCGCGGAGCGCGGAGGGCAGGTGGGTGCTGATAACGGCGAGGACGGCGAGGGCGAAGGCGATGTCGGTGGCCATGGGCACGGCCCAGCCCTCCAGACTGCCCCCGCCGACGGTGGCGGTGGCAGCGTAGACGGCGGCCGGCACGGCCATGCCGCACAGCGCGGCGACGACCGGCAGTGCGGCCGTGGCCGGAGTACGCAGCGAACCCACGACGAGCTCGCGTTTCAGCTCGATGCCTGCGACCAGGAAGAAGATGGCCAACAGTCCGTCGGCGGTCCAGTGCTCCACCGACAGGTCGAGGCCGAGCGCGGGGATGCCGAAGTGGAAGTCGCGGATCTCCTCGTAGGTGCCGCTCCACGGGGTGTTCGCCCACACCAGCGCCACCACGGCCGCTGCGAGAAGGACCAGCCCGCCGACTGTTTCCGTCCGTAGGGCCTGGGCCACCGCTGTCCGCTCCGGGCACGGCAGCAGGCCGAGGAAGGTGGAACGCTCGCGCGGGGCAGCAGCCATCAGGAAGACCTCCGGGGCACCGGCATGAGGGCATACGCCCCTTCGACGCCGACCAGACTTCCCGGCACACCCCGCGTACGGCGCCCCTGGGCAGGACGTCGACGCGTTCCGGACACCCTAACCGCCTGCCCTTCATCCGACCAGACGCCGTTTCACCTGCCGCAACGCACAACGAGCGGGTCCGTACACATCAAGGCGCGAGATGGTACGGACCCTCCCCCAGCCTCGCTGGAGCCCTCCGGCGGGTGGCGGCTGCGTGAGGACGTCGAGGGCATCGTTCCCGTTGCCCTGGCCGAACTCCACTGCGTGCTGCACTCCGGCGGACAACTGCTCTTCTTCGAGCGCTGCCGGGCCGACTCACCCGCAATGAGCCGCGTCCAGCGCCTCACAGAACAAGATCCCGGCCGTCTGGGGGAGTTGGACCGGGGGTCGGGCGGCGGGGTGTGCGGCGCGTTGGCGGCGGTCGCTGAAGTCGACCACCGCAGAGGGCGGTCCCGGGGTGCGGGGTGTGCGGGGGCGGAGCCGGTCGCGGCGTGCGCAGTTCACCGACGGCGACGGTCCGGCGGCCGGGCACGGTGCGTGTGTGCCAGACCGGTGGACCCGCCCGGAGATGGTCACCATGACGCCTCTCGGGGAGTGTTCCTTGACGGCTGGCCGGAAGGCACACGGTGCTGATCACACGTGCACGGTCCAAAATGCTGATCAGCCAAAGGAGTTGACCGCACGCGGCTAGGACAAGGCGCATAGGTTTGGTTCCCGAACCGCGAAACTGTGATGAAGATCGCATTGGTATCGCTGGTGCAGCTTGCCTCGTACGAGGCTATCTGCGGCCATTTTTGATCTTTTCTCGCTGGATACCTTCCGGATCACCCCCCACTCTCATCGGGAGACATGGAGTCCGGAATGGGCAGACGATTGCTCACCTCTCAGGACAAGGGCGGGCGTTATCGACTACTACGCCAACGACCTGGTGCGCCGGCAGACCATCGGCACCACGCGCCAGACCTGGGACCTGGACGCCGCCCAGCGCCTCGCTACCTCCACGACGGAGACGCAGGACACCGGCGGCACCTGGAGCCAGACCAGCCACTACGGCGATGACGGTGACAGCCCGTCGTGGATGGCTCAGGACTTGGGCGGCGTCATCGCCCGTAACGTCCAAGGTCTGACGGGCAACATGGAAGCCACCACATTCGCCACCGGCGACACGGTGCTCCAGCTGACCAACATCCACGGAGACGTCAGCGTCCAACTGCCGGTGGACATCACTCAGAACCCGGTCGTGCTCCGTGCGGACGAGTACGGCAACACAGCACCGGGCAGCCCGACAACCCGCTATGGCTGGCTCGGCGGAAAGCAGCGCTCCAGCGACACTCTCACCGGAGCCATTCTCATGGGCGTACGGCTGTACGACCCGACCCTGGGCCGCTTCCTCTCGGTCGACCCGGTCCCCGGGGGCAGTGCCAACGCCTACGACTATTCGGCCGCCGATCCGGTGAACAAGGTGGACCTCAACGGCAAGTGGCACAAGTGGAAAACGCTGTATCGCTACTTCGGCAAGGTCAAATGGCACATGTGGGGGTTCTGGAAGAGCTGCTGGTGCCGACAGGCTGGCTGGCACATGGGCGCCTCCGTCCGGATCTACTTCAACAAGTGGGCCACCAACTGGCTGGCGGACGAAGGGCCCTACGCGGCTGGCTTCTGGAGCGTCGTCTACGGCTTCGCATTGAGCTGGGCTGGAGGCCCGTACGGGGCCGCAGTGGCAGCCCTGTTGGCCAGCTACGCAACGTGGGTCATCTGGATGGCGAAGAGGGCCGTAAAGAGGCATAAGTGCCTCGGCGTGTATTCGGCATGGAAATACCGTGGCCTCTGGTGGTATCCCAAGGTCTACCACTGGTACCGGCGTTGTTGAGCGCTGCCCGCAGCTAGCAGCCTGACGCACGTAAGGAAAAGGAAATAGATGGCTCCGGCCAAGCGACCGGGTTGGTCGCCTGGCCGGAGCTCATCCGATGCAACCGGGCCCCCACAGGTTACGGCCCGCTGAACCATGGGACTTGTAGGAGGTAGCGTGCCAAAGCTCATCTTGTTTTCCGCTCTGCAAGCCTTTGTGGCTTTCCTCTTCATCGGCTTCTACGTGGAGCTGCGTGTCGAATTCGGCGATTATGCACATCAGTTCATCGAAACCGCGGCCTTTCTGCTTGCGGTCGCATGGATTTCGGCAATGATTCAGCTTCGAAAGGCCGGCCAGCTGAAGTTCGCGCGAAAATCCCGCGCCGAAGGAGTAATCGCCCCGGGCGAACCGCCCTCGAACGATGCCTGAGTCTCACGGCGAACAGAGACAACGGATGAACGGCTGGTCCTGAGGGGTCTGGCACTGAACGGAAGACAGTCCACAGTGGGCGACCGGTCCAAATCCTCGGTGGTCGAACCCACCCGATCCTCGGGAAAGAAATGCGTCGATTCGCAGCACTGTTGATAGCACCTACCCTCGTGCTCGTGGGGTGCAGCAGCAACGACTCGTCCCGCCAGTCCCGGCCGGACGGCTGGCACCGGCCTCTTGCGGTCCCCTCGGCGCCGGTTCACCCGAAGGCATCCGTGCCCGCCGTGGTGCTCACGGATGCCGTACTGCCCGCTGTTTCGGGCCAGTTCGGGCGTCCGGCCACGATCTCGGTCCCGAAGTCCGCGCCGAGCGGCAAGTTCGTCGTCGCGCCGCAGACACAGGGGCGGGGACGTTCGGCGAGCACCGGCGATGTGGTCGTCGTCCGCTACACCGCCAAGGTGTGGCGCACCGGCAAGGCGCTGCCCGGCTCGTACGACAAGGGGGCCCGGCCGCAGATGTTCGCCGTCGGGCAGGGCTCGACGCTGCCCGCCCTGGACCGGGCCGTGCAGGGCCAGCGTGCCGGGAGCCGGGTTCTGGTCGTCGCACCCCCAGCAGCCGCGTACGGGACGACCGGCAGCGCCCAGCTCCATGTCACCGGCAAGGACACCGTCGTGTTCGCCGTCGACATCCTGAAGGTGATCGGTGCTCACGCCCTCGTCCCTGGCAAGCAGCACTCGGTCTCCGACGCGCTGCCCGAGGTGCGCATCAACAAGGGCGACGGCACCGCCACCCTGACCGTCCCCGACCCGGCGGCCCCCAAGGGGCTCGTCGTCAAGCGCCTGGTGGACGGCACCGGCCCGGTGGTGAAGACCGGGCAGAACCTGGTCCTGCAGCACTCCTCGGCTGCCTGGGAGCCCGCCCGCGGCGAGGACGAGGCACACCTGTTCCTCAGCTCCCACGCGGACGGCGGCCCGCTGCCGGTTGTGATCGGCCGGGGCAACGTCATCCCGGGCTGGGACCGCGCCCTTGTCGGCCAGCGGGTCAGTAGCCGTATCCTCGCCGTCATCCCCGCGAAGCTCGCGTACGGCCCGCATCCCCCCAAGGGCCTGGCACCCGGCGCAACGGTGATCTCGGTCTTCGACATCCTCGCAACCACCTGAGGCGACGCCGGGACCGGCCACTCATCCAGTCGACCGGCCCTGCAGCACGAAGGCCGCCCAGGAGCACCCGTGACGATGTCCATCACCTGCGTCTGGGCGTGCCGCAGGGTAGCGATGGGGTCGGCCGTCGCAAGGTTCTCGTAGCGCCTTCGGCACGACGCAACGGGCTTTCCCGGCGCGGTAGGTGCTCTCCCGGGCCTGCTGGACGAGGCTCTCCCCGCCCTTGGCCGAGGCCGCGTCCGCGAAGCGGACCTCCCAGTGGTCTTCCGGTGCCGGTGATGCGGCGCGGTCGCCGCGGCCGGCGGTCATCCGATGTCCCGCGGGTCCGCAGCGGGGCCGTAGTCCTCGCCATGGTCCCTGGTCAGCGCGGCCAGCAGCTCGGGGTCGGAGTAGACCTCGGCGGTGTGCTGCCAGGCGATGAGCAGCTGCGCGACGGAGGCGCTGTTGCCGAGAGAGTCGGCGGCGCGCATGGTGCCTCCCGGTTCGGCAGGCAGGTCATCCCCTGGGGACTGCGGAAGCCGAACGGCGTTTCCATGCCGTAGCGGTAGAAGTTGCGGTACCAGGGCGCGGGACCGTCTGCCTGCTCCTGCACCACGCCGCCCGTCGGGCCGTTCAAGGTCAGTCGGCGGGCTGGAGGGGTTGCGACGGCCAGTCCAGCAGGCGTGCGCCGAGTGCGGCGGTCTGCAGGATGTAACGCTGGTCGGGGTCGGTGGGGTCATGGCCGGTGAGCTGCCGGATACGGCTGAGCCGGTAGGCGACCGTCCGCACGCTCATCCCCAGGCGGCGGGCGGTGGCGGTGTTCAGGCAGCCGCTGGCGAAGTAGGCGGTGAGGGTGTCCAGGAGCGGCTGCGGACCGCCGCGTGCTTGTTCCAGCCCGCCGAGGACGGTGGCCACCAGGTCGGTGATGGCTGCGCGGTCCCGGCCGAGGACTTGGAAGACCAGGACGTCCGCGGCGTGGACGAGCGGGGCAGACAGACCGAGCTGGGTGGCGAGATCGAGGGTGCTGCGCGCTTCCTGGTAGGAGCGGACGATGCCACCGGGGCCCCGCCGGGGCCGGCTGATGGCGATCTGGTGCTGGTCGCCGACCGCGTTGCCCACGGCGGTGGCGAAGGCTTCGGGAACGTCGGGTCCCGTGCCGCGGGACACACACACCACAAGGCCGTCCTTGGTGGTGGTCAGGACCTCGCGCGCGGCGAACCGGGTGGTCAGCGCCTCCTCGACGTAGCGAGTGGCGGGATCGCCCGCGCCGAAGGCGCTCGCGGCCCGCGCGACGGCGACGGTGTGCGGGCCGAGCAGCCGGAACTCGAATCGTTCGGCGCGCTCGGCCAGCCGGCCGAGGCTGGTGCGCCCCTCCAGGAGGTCGTCGACGAACTCCCGCCGCGTCGCCTCCTCCCCGCGAATGGCTGCCCGGTGGGCCGTCTCGTATCCCTCGGTCAGCGCAACCGTCGCATCGGCGACCGCCCGAAGGAGGGCGGACACCACGACTGTCACGCCCTCGTGGTCCTCCGCCCGGCGGGTCTCGGGCAGGTCCCCCCACACTCGGCAGGCAGAGTCGAGGTACTCGGAGACCAGAGCCGTGAGGGCGGTGCCGCGGTCCGCCGCAGCAGCAGCCACCCCCCGCAATCCCTCAAGTTCGTGCTCACCCAGCCGCTCCCTACTGGCGGAGATGCCGGCGAGCCGCTTCAGGTAGGGGTCCAGAGCACTGGCAGCCGGGGGCTCGCTTCCCACGGGAGCTGCGACGGCCGACACCGTGGCATCGGCTGTGCTGGCAGCTGCGTTCTGGCCGTTCTTTCGCCTCGGCATGGGGCCATTTTGCCGCAGGTCGGCAAAAAGTGGCTGTGCGAGACGGCCTTACTTGGGCACAGTAAGCAAGCATCCGGCCGGGGGACGAGGGTAATCCGTGAGTAAAACTCCCAGCTGAGAACCGCGTGAGGAACAAGGGGGTACCGTGCCGTGCCCCGAAGCCAGCCGCTGACGCCGGTCCGGAGGCTCGTCCAGGTCCTCGTGGTCGCCTTCGCTTGTCTCCTTGCCGCGCCTGCCACGAGCGTGGCGCAGACGCCGAGTGTGCTGGTCACTCGGGTCGACGGCACCATCACACCCGTTGTCGCCGATCACCTGAAGGAGGGGCTTCGCCTCGCTGAGCGTGAGCGGCACGCGGCCTATCTGATCGAGATGGACACCCCTGGCGGGCTGCTGCAGTCCACCCGGGAGATTGTGCAGGACTTTCTCGCGTCGGACGTTCCGGTCGTCGCGTACGTGGCCCCGTCCGGTGCTCGCGCGGCGTCGGCGGGCGCGTACATCGCGATGTCCGCGCACATCGCGGCCATGGCGCCCGGCACCCACATCGGGGCGGGCACACCCGTGACCGGTGAGGGCGAGGAGGCGAGCGACAAGGTCGTCAACGACGCCGTCGCGTTCGCCGTGTCGATCGCCGAGCAACGGGGCCGGAACACGGACTTCGCGCGGGACATGGTGCGCGACGGCGCGGCCGTCTCCGACCGGGAGGCCGTGCGCACCGACGTGGTCGATCTCGTGACGCCGTCACGCGAGGTCCTGCTGACCGAGTTGGACGGCCGCCGGGTCGTCGTGGGTCCGGAGGGTGGCGGGCACGAGGTCGTTCTGCACACCGCGGGTGCCCGGACGGTGGAGCACGATCTCGGCTTCTTCGGTGAGGTCCGGCAACTGCTGGCCAGCCCGGAGCTGGCGTTCCTCTTCCTCTCGATCGGGACTCTGGCAGTGATCTACGAGCTGGCGAGCCCGGGGATGGGATTCGCCGGGGCCATCGGGATCGTCCTGCTCGTGCTCGGATTCGTCGCACTCAGCGTGCTGCCCTTCCACGTCGGCGGCCTGCTCCTGCTGATCCTGGCCGCTGCCCTGTTCGCCGCGGAAGTGCTCACGCCCGGAGTCGGTGTCTTCGCCGCGGGCGGGACGGTGGCCCTGGTGTTCTCCGGGATCCTGCTCTTCCGCGGGGAGCTGGGCGTGGACCCGGCCGTGCTGTGGCCGACCTCCGTGGTCGTCGGCGGCGGCTCCCTGCTCGCCGGACGGCTGGCCTGGCGGGCCCGGCGAGCCCCGGCGACCACCGGACACGAAGGTCTGCTGGGCCGCGAGGCCGTCGTACGCCGAATCGACGGCGACACCGGCCAGGTACTGCTCGAAGGCGCGTGGTGGACCGTCCGAGGCCGTGCCGCGCCCGTCACCGCCGGACAACACGTCCGCGTCGTGGCCATCGACGGTCTGGACCTGATCGTCGACAGCGCCGAGGCCCGCGACGGCCCGCACATCGAACAGGAGGACGGACCATGAACTCAGGACTGGTCGGCATCATCATCGGCGCGGTCGTGCTGCTTCTGCTGCTGATGGCCGCCGTGAAGATCGTGCCCGAGTACGAGCGCGGGGTGATCTTCCGTCTCGGACGGATCATCGGCGCGAAAGGGCCGGGGCTGTTCGTCATCATCCCCGTCGTCGACCGCATGGTCCGCGTCTCCTTGCGGACCGTGACCATGGACATCCCGCCGCAGGACGTCATCACCAAGGACAACGTGACGGTACGGGTCAACGCCGTGACGTACTTCAACGTCGTCGACCCCAACCGCTCGGTCGTGGCGATCGAGGACCACATCAAGGGCACCTCGCAGATCGCCCAGACGACGCTGCGCAGCATCCTCGGGCAGATCGATCTCGACGAACTGCTGATCAACCGGGACGAGATCAACCAGCGGCTGCAGCGCATCATCGACGACGTCACCAACCCGTGGGGCGTCAAGGTGACCCTCGTCGAGGTCAAGGACGTCGAACTGCCCGAGGCCATGCGGCGCGCCATGGCGCGCCAGGCCGAGTCCGAACGCGACCGGCGTGCCAAGGTCATCCACGCCAAGGGCGAGTACGAGGCGGCCGAGACCCTGGCGGACGCCGCGGACCGTCTCGAAGGCCATCCCGCGGCCCTTCACCTGCGGATCCTGTCCACGATGGCCGAGATCTCCGCCGAGAGGAACTCCACACTCATCTTCCCGCTGCCGATGGAGATCTTCCGTCTCGTCGACATGCTTCGACAGCCCCAAAACGCCGTCGGTGGGGAGAAGACGTAGCGCACTCGCATCCGGCCTGCACGCTTCGGCGCGAACACTCGCTCACGGCTCGAGGTGGTGGACATGAACCCCGAGATGGACGACGGACGCATCCTCGCGCAGCTCGAACGACGCCTTGCCCAGGACGATCCCGAACTGGCCGCGACCATGGACGCGCTCAACCAGCAGTTCCCCGACGAGGCACAGGCACAGTCGGTCGACGGCCTTGAGGAAGAAGAGAAGCAGCGCAACTGGTGGGTGACCGCCGCCACGGTGTTCGCCATCATCGCTTTCCTGGGCATCTGCGTCACCGCGGTGTTGAACAGCAATGCGCACCGGTCCGACCAGGACCCGGGACCCCCGCGCGGCCCTGGTACGGGCACTCAGAGCGAGCGACGAACTCCGTCGAGCACACCGCCACGGCAACGGCCCCCGGAACGCGGCACCGGACTTCTGCCCACCGACCCACCGAGGGTCTATCCGGGAGGAATCCGTGCGCGCACGTGATCTCGCAGAACCATACGTCTCGGTCAGCAAGGACGCCGATGTGATCGAGGCCGTGTGCCTGATCGTGGAGCAGAGCCTGCCAGGTCTGCTGGTGATGGATTCCGCGGGGCAGCCGTACGCGGCCCTGCCTGTCTGTGACGTGGTCAGGACACTGCTTCCGGGCTACGTCCAGGAAGACGGTGCACTGGCCCGGGTGATCGACGAGCGGCATGCCGATCACCTCTGCCGCGCCCTGCGAGGGCGTACGGTCGCCGACTGCCTCCCTGTGGAACGCCCGCTCCTGCCCACCGCCGCTCCCGACTGGACAGCCGTCGAGCTTGCGGAGCTGATGGCCCGCAGCCGAAGCCCTCTCATCGCCGTGGTCGAACAATCCGACGAAGACCCGGGCCGCCTACTCGGCGTGGTCACGGCCGCGCGCCTCCTCGAACGTCTCCTCCAAACCGTCTGACCACACCTGCCGACCCGACCACCACCCAAGACGCCCTCTCAAGACCCGTGCGAAAGGCAGCCGACTGCATGCCCCACCGCAACAGCAGGCCCCGCACCTTCCTCGGCCGTCTCCCCCTGCCGGAATACACCTTCGTGGCGAAGGCTCTGCGCACGGAGACCGTCGGCGGCATTCTGCTGCTCACCGCGGCTGCGGTGGCGCTGCTGTGGGCGAACACACCGCTGAAACGCTCCTATGAGGAGGTACGGGACGTCCACTTCGGTATTCCGGCACTGGGCCTGGATCTCTCCGTTGCCCACTGGACGGCAGACGGGCTGCTGGCGATCTTCTTCTTCGTCGCCGGCGCCGAGCTGAAACGCGAGCTGGTGGTCGGAGAGCTACGCGATCCCAAGGCGGCGACCGTGCCGGTGGTCGCGGCAGCCAGCGGCATGGTCGTCCCCGCGCTCGTCTACGGCATCGTCGCCACGTCCACGGGCGGGACCTGGAACGGGTGGGCCGTCCCCATGGCCACCGACATCGCCTTCGCCCTGGGCGTCCTCGCGGTGATCGACACCCATCTGCCCTCCGCGCTGCGTGCCTTTCTGCTGACCCTTGCGATCGTCGACGACCTGGGCGCCATTCTCGTCATCGCTCTCTTCTACACGTCGACGATCAACGTGCCGACCCTTGTCGGCGCGGTGCTCGGGCTCGGTCTGTTCTTCCACCTGCACGACCAGAGGCGCGTGCACGGCTGGTACTGGTACATCCCGCTGGCCTTGGTGATCTGGGGCCTGACCTATGCCAGTGGCGTCCACGCCACCGTGGCCGGAGTCGCCATGGGGCTGCTGCTGCGCGTGGCGAAGGACGGAGAAGCGGGCCGCCGGCCGGCCGAGCACATTGCCTACCTGGTCCGGCCGGTCTCCGCAGGAGTGGCCGTCCCGCTCTTCGCCCTGTTCGCGGCCGGAGTGAGCGTGTCCGGCGACTCGCTGGGAACCGTGGTCACCAGCCCGGAGCCACTCGGCGTGGCACTGGGGCTCGCGGCGGGAAAGGTGCTGGGTATCTTCGGCGGCACGTACCTGGCCATCCGCTTCACCCGCGCACGACTCGGCCCTGGCCTTGCGCTGGCCGACGTGCTCGCCCTGGCCATGCTCGCCGGAATCGGCTTCACCGTCTCGCTGCTCATTGGCGAACTGGCCTACCCCAACCCGGCGGACCAGGAGCACATCAAGGCCGCCGTCCTCCTCGGATCACTGACCGCAGCGCTACTGGCGTGCCTCCTGCTGAGAGCGCGAAACAACCGGTACCGACGGCTGTACGAGGCGGAGACGGCCGACGTGGACGCCAACGGCATCCCCGACATCTACCAGTTCGACAACGCATGGGAACAGCAGCGCAACCCAGCCCCAAAGCCCCCGAACCCAGACCGCCCCCACCGAAGCGGCGGCCCCGACGACCCACCCGACGAGGAATGACTCCCCATGCCCGCGAACGCCACACCCTCGGTCACAGGCCCTCACCAGCCAGGACCGTCCACGGCGAGGCGCCAGGCCAAGTCGGTCGCGCAGCAGTCGCCGTGGCACGCCGACTCGCCTGGACCGCATCCGACTCGGGCCAGCAGGAGACCGTGATGAACAACTCGCTACGGATCGGACAGATTCTCGGGGTGCCCCTCAGCATCCACTGGACGGTACCCCTGCTGGTCTTCCTCTTCGGCTACAGCCTGGGCAGCCAGACGCTCCCTGCCTGGCTCCCGGGACAGTCGACGACCGCCTACACCGTCGCCGGACTCACCGGCGCCCTGCTGCTCCTGCTCAGCCTGCTGGCGCACGAGACCGCGCACGCCCTCACGGCCCGACGCAAGGACATCCCCGTCCACAGCGTCACCCTCTGGGCCCTCGGCGGTATGACCCAGATGGACAAACCACCCGCACCCGGCGCGGCCTTCCTCGTGGCGGTCAGCGGGCCGCTCACCAGCCTGGTGGTCGGTGGAGCGGCGCTCGGTGCCGGCGTAGGGCTGAGCGCGGGGCTGGGCTGGGATGTGCCCGCGGCCGTCATGGTGTGGCTCGGATGGGCCAACCTTCTGGTGGGAGTGTTCAACCTCCTGCCCGCCGCACCGCTCGACGGCGGACGGGTGGTGCAGGCCGTGATGTGGCGGCGCACCGGAGACCGGGAGCGGGCCGAACGCGCAGTCGGCCGTAGCGGACAGATCCTCGGCATCCTGCTGGTCGTCCTCGGATGGATCGCGGTCCTGGGCGGCTCGTGGAGCGGGCTGTGGCTGGCCCTCATCGGCTTCTTCGTCATCATCGTCGCCAAGGCCGAGCGGCAGCAGGCGTCCCTGGACACAGCCCTGAGTGGGGTGCGAGCCGCTGACGCCATGGCCAGCCCCGTGCAGACCGCCCCCGACTGGACCACCGTGCAGCGCTTCCTCGACGGACAGGCGATGAACGCCCGCCACTCGACACTGCCGCTGCTTGACTTCGAGGGGCACCCCAGCGGCTTGCTCCACCTGCCACACCTCGCAACGGTCCCCGCAGCTCAACGGGAAACACTGCGCCTGCGCGACGCAGGAACCCCCTGGTCCAGGTGCACGACTTGCGCACCGGACGACCTCCTGTACGACGTCATCAAAAAGCTCCGTCCGCGGGGCGGCCTGCCGATCCTCGTCATGGACGGCCGGCAACTCACCGGCATCATCACCGCACGCGACATAATCCGCCTCGCCCAGCGCCGCCAGTTGCGCAGGAACGGGTCCGAATGAACACCGCCCGGCTTACCGCCCGTACAGAACACACGTCCCAGTTTCGCCCGGAACGAGACGCGCGAACTGATCGCTGCCACAACAGCCTTGGGTGCCCGGTGGCCCTGCCAGGCACGAGAGGACCGCCCTGTTCGAAGACGAGCGACCTTGGGCAAGCCGACGACTCCACCCGCGTCTTCCACAAGCCTCTCGGACACTGCCGCAACACCGCCGCGTTCGATGGGGAACGGGAAGCACGGGCCCCGTGACAGTCCGATGAGGAGGGCCACCGTGGCCGCCGAATCCAGCCCCACACCCGCACCCCGCCGCCCTCCCGTAGCGCTGACGACCGACGGAGAGGTTGCCACCCTGGTCTTCAGCGGCGCTCTGGAGGCACGGATGGTCCGCCCGCTGGAGGAACAGCTCGCGGATCCCCGCCTGCGCCACGCCCGCAGATGGGAGCTGGAGATGAGCGAACTGGCCCGGATGGACCTGGCGTGCGCCTACGCACTGCTCCGGGCAGCCACTACGCTGCCGGAGCCGGTCGAGGTCCACATCCGCGGGGCGTGCCGCGCTGTGCGGCGGACCCTGCACGAAGCCGGCCTCGACATGGTCGCCACCCTTGAGGAGTGACCAGAGCGAGCCGCGCGACTGGACCGCCCTCTGCCATGTGCGGTGGGCAAGCGGCACACCGGCGTCACTGGCAATACCGTGCGCCCTCGACGGAGCCGATGGCCAAGCCGACCGCTCTGACCAGCCGACGGAAGGTCGTAGATCGTGCTGTCGTTGCAACACTTCTGGACGACACCCAGGCCGGGTATCCCTTCGCGCGGATGCTGGGGACAAGCCCAAACCGGTGCCTCAGACCATTCACGGCAGCAGGCTTCCAACCCCCGCCTGTGAGGGGCCTTCAGTGCTCGATGTGCCGTTCTGGCTATGGGCGGCGTTCGGGTTCAAGGAAGCCGCCGCCTGGAGCGGAGTGTGGGTCGGGCTCGCCGTCGTCTTCGGCGGAGTCGTCTTCCTGGTTCTGGGCGGGATACCAAGGCTCGAGTACACCACCGCTTGGCTGCTGGAGAAGAGCCTGTCGGTCGACAACCTGCCTGTCCCGCTCATGTCCGTGAGTGCGTGGAAGTCCCGGCGCTTGCCGTCCAGCCCCACGGGTACCGCGGCCACCAGAATGGTCAGCGTCTGCTCCACGGCCACCTGGATGGGGTTTTTCCACCAAGCGACGATGACGGAGAGGTGCAAGCCTGGCCGACGGTACTCGAAGTACCAGCGCAGTGGGTGGGAGCTCACGCCATCCAGCCATCTGCGCAGGACAGGAAGATCGCCGCTGAGTTCTGCGAGTTCACGCTCCGATGCTAGGAACGACAGATCCGGACGGCTACAGAGTTACCGAGGACACTCTGGAAATCGAATCCTTCGCACCGCTGTGGACTCCCCTCCGGGCCGCGGTCAAGCGCCCGCGACGCCATCGGGTGCCGACCGGGCGGGGCACCCGTCGGTCGGCAGGTCCTGTCGGCCTCTGTCCTGATCGTCCGAGAGCGGGGTGAAGGCGACGTCCAGACGGGTGAGCCCGCGGAAGTTGAGGCTGCGCTGCCACTGCGGCGCGGTGCCGTCGAGGCGCAGGCCGGGGAGCCGGGTGAGGAGTGCTTCCAGGGCGATTGCGCCTTCCAGCCGGGCCAGCGCCGCGCCGAGGCAGAAGTGCGGTCCGTGCCCGAACGCCATGTGCCGTGCGCCGGGCCGTTCGAAGTCCAGTACATGGGGATCGGGAAACACGGCCGGATCCCGGTTGGCGGCGCCGCACACGAGGAGCACCGTCTGCCCATCGGCGACGGTGCGGCCCGCCAGGTCCAGGTCCTGCCGCGCCCGGCGCAGCATCAGCTGGACCGGGGCGTCGTAGCGCAGGAGTTCCTCCACCGCGGCGGGCATCAGATCGGGCCGGTGGCGCAGTTGGTCGGCCGCGTGCGGGTGGCGGAGCAGGGCGAGTGTGGCGTTGCCGATGAAATGGGTGGTGGTCTCGTGGCCGGCGATCAGGAGCAGGGCGCAGTTGGCGAGGAGTTCGTCGAAGTCCTGGTCGGTGTTCTGCGCCTGTGCGGTCACCAGGGCGCGCAGGGTGTGGGGAGCCGACGGGGTGTCCTGGCGGGTGAGGAGTTCGCGGAGGTAGGCGAGCATGTGCGCCATGCTCTGCGAGGCCGCGCGGTTGCCGTCGGCGTCGAGCCGGGAGTTGCCGATGGCTTCGGCGATCGGCTCGGACCAGGAGGCGAGGGCGGGGCGGTCCTGCTGCGGTACGTCGAGGAGGTCGCAGATGATGGTGAGAGGCAGGGGGCGGGCGAGGTCCGCGACGATGTCCATCCGCCCGGTCGGTGCCGCGTGGGTGATGATCCGGTCGACGGCTTCGACGATCCGGACGCGGAGTGCCGCTACTGCCCGGGGGGTGAAGGCTCTGCTGATCAGGGCCCGCAGCCGGGGGTGGTCGGGGGCGTCGCTGTAGAGCATCTGCCGGCTCAGAACTCGGGCCAGCGGCCGCAGTTCCTCGGAGACGGCCTCGATGTCGGGATAGCGCACCGAGGACAGCCTCGGGTCACCTGCGGCGCTGTTGACCACTGCGTGCCCGGTCGCGATCCAGGCGCCCAGGTGGCGGTCCCAGAAGAGGTCGTCGGCGCTCCGCAGCTCGTCGTAGAAGTCGTAGAGGCGCTCCTGGACTTGGGGTCGCAAAGCCCGCAGCAGCGATGAGGATGTGCGCATTGTCCGATGTTAGTGATCTGAGCCGGAGCGCACGGTGTCGTCGGCGCTCTTCATCCAGATGAAGGATCTCGGCCCGTGGGCCGCGGCGATGAACGGGTTCCACCTGCTCGTCGGAGATCTTCCGGCACCGGGATGCGGCTCGTCGCACAGGCAATCCAGGCGGGATTCCAGGAAACGGCGGCGCCGCTTGCCCGGCGTCTGCGGCTGGCTGCAGACGAGCTCGAGCCGTAATTGCTGCCTCTCGACGTGACGGTCAAGGAATGGCGGTGGACTGCGGGATCCCGAGATGAACTGGCGCAGCGGCCGGGCCGTACGGCGCCCGCAGTCGGCCGACGTGCACGCGGGCAGCCGCTGCGTGCAGGAGTCTGTATGTGCAACTACGCCGCATCCGAGGCCGGTAGTCGGCCGGTCGCCCATGGGTAGGATGCCCATCCTGGTCGAGGATCCCCCTCGGCCATCTCGCGAGCCGGCAGCCGGGGCTCACGGCGCGGGAAGCGGCCCGCAACCTCGCCCATCGCCGCTCCATGCGTCACCGTCCATGTCTGCTCGGCTGTCGTGGCCTCTACGGCCACCTGATCCTTGATCGTCTTCACAGACGTTCATGATCACGGTGGCCGTTCAGCTGTCCGTACGTACCCCAGCTGATCAGGGCAAACCCCTCAACGATCACGAACCATGGCTCCCGTGTCTGTTCTGTCCGTCGTTACTGGAGGTAGCTTGGTGGAGAAGGCCCCTGAAGGAGGGCGATTCGATGCCGTGGTTCGTATGGCTGCTCGCCGCCGCGGCGCTGGGTGCCGCGGAATTCTTCACCCTGACACTGGTCTTCGGGTTGCTGGCGGGCGCTGCGTTGGTCGCCGCCGTAGTCGCCGGCGTGGGCATCGGCGTTCTCGGCCAGCTCGTGGCCCTCGGAGTAGCAGCGGCAGCGGGTCTCCTCATCGTCCGTCCTGTCGCGCTGCGGCATATGGCACAGCAACCCCTCACACGCGAGGGCAGTGATGCGCTGATCGGCAAACGGGCCGAGGTCATGCAGGAGGTCACCGCAACCCGCGGCCTGATCAAACTCTCCGGCGAAGAGTGGTCCGCCCGCGCCCTCGACGAGAGCCTGGTGATCCCGGCGGGAGCACTGGTGGATGTCATGGAGATCGAAGGCGCCACGGCCATCGTCTATCCCCGCGAGCTCCTTCCATGAACGGCTGAACACACAGCAACGGAGGCACTGTGGATCCAGTTGTCGTCCTCACTCTCGTGGCGGCCATTGTTGTCGTCTTCCTCGTGGCCTCCACTGTGCGGATCGTTCCGCAGGCGCGCCGCTACAACATCGAGCGGTTCGGCCGATATCGCCGGACGCTGCAACCCGGCCTGAACCTGGTTCTGCCGGTGGCGGACCGCATCAACACCAAACTCGACGTGCGCGAGCAGGTCTATTCGTCCGACCCCAGGCCGGTGATCACCGAGGACAACCTCGTGGTGAACATCGACACCGTGCTCTACTACCAGATCACCGACCCGCGGTCGGCGGCCTACGAGGTCGCTGATTACCTGCAGGCGATCGATCAGCTCACCGTGACCACGCTGCGCAACGTCATCGGCAGCATGGACCTCGAGGAGACGCTCACCTCGCGTGAGGAGATCAACTCCCGGCTCCGCGCCGTCCTCGACGATGCCACCGGCAAGTGGGGCATCCGGGTCAACCGCGTCGAGATCAAGGCCATCGATCCACCGCACACCATCAAGGAAGCGATGGAGAAGCAGATGCGGGCCGAGCGCGACAAACGCGCGGCCATCCTGCACGCCGAAGGGGAGCGGCAAGCCAAGATCCTTACAGCGGAAGGCACGAAGCAGAAGGACATCCTGGAGGCGCAGGGCACGCAACAAGCCATGATCCTGCGGGCGGACGGCGAGGCAAAAGCGGTGGAACTCGTCTTCCAGGCCGTCCATCGCAACAACGCCGACCCGAAGGTGCTTGCCTACAAGTACCTCGAGACGCTCCCCCACTTGGCGAGCAGCGACAACAACACGTTCTGGGTGATCCCTGGGGAGCTGACCGAGGCTGTTCGGACTGTCACCAGTGCGTTCGGTGATCAGTCGACGGCGGGTCCTCCCAAACCTGAGGAAGCAGCCACCGCCGACGACACGTCGCACGGAGGCCGGACTCCGGAACTCGATGCAGGCTCGGCGGTTTCGTTCGACGCTGCGGCGGCTGCTGACGAGGCCGAGAAGCAGGCCGCCGCCGCGGTGAGCGACGCCAAGGCGGAGGCCGAGGCTGCGATGTCGCCCCAGGTGCCGCGCCGGGGGCAGACGTCCGGCGATTGAGCCCGCCCTCGGTTGTCGCCGGGGGATCGCCGTGACGCCGAGCAGGCGCAGGCGTACGTCCTCGCGGCCGTTCCGGCCGAGCTTGGCTTCGAACTGGTCGACGATCTGCTCTTGGTGGTGGGCGGCCATGACGAGGCTGTGTTTGCGTACAGCAGTCGCGCAGTCAGGGTCTCGACCCGCGGGCGCAGGGCCCGCATGTGCTTGGGTGAGAAGTGCGGCTGCAGCAACGACCGCATGCGTGCGTGGTCGGCCGCCTCGGTGACGAAGTTGCCCAGCGGCCTGCCGAACAGCGCCGATTCCCCGGTGCGCGCCGCGGTCTGAGGGGCCGGATGGGCCCGGCCAAACCGGTCGTTCGGACTCCGCATCTGGGACCTTGAGGTCAGGGCTGGGTGGTGTCCACGATGAAGCGGCGACTGAGACTGATCTCGCTCGAGAACAGGCCCAGGTCGGTGGTCACCGTCAGCTCGTACTCCCCGTCCCGCAACGCCCTCACATCGAGCACTCTGTGGCTTCCGACCCACAGGGTGGGGACAATCTCGCCGTTCAGCCTGACCTCGATATTGCGTAGCGCCTCACGCAGCGACTCGTCGTCGCTGCGACCGTCCGTGTCCACTGTGTCCACCGTGAGTGTGGCCTCGGAGAGCGCGGCGGCGTTCAGCACGCCGCTGCTGGGGATGCCGCGTATCCGGAGCTCCGGCTGGTTCACCGCGTTGGCCACCGCAATGCCTCCGATCGCCAGGGCGGCGGCGACAGCGGCAACCAGAAGTGTGATGAGCACCCTGCGCAGGGACCGGGCTCGCACAGGGTCCGACGTCTTCAGGGCCAGCCGCATGGACACATCCTTCGAGGAGTTGCTGCTGTGGGTCGTCGGCTCCGCCTCTTCGTCCCGCCGTGGCCTTTGCATCAGCCTCTGCACCGGCTTGAGGACAGACGGGCCCGAGGACACGGACTTGGACTCGCGGGTGTCCGGCGACCCTGATGGTGCCACCTCAACCGTCACGGAATCCAGTTCGCCCTCACCCTCCCCTAGATACACGGACGCCCGGCGCGGGCCCGACCACGGCGTCCTGCACGCCCCCGACTGCGAGGAGGATCCGCAGGGCGCGCCCGTACTGAAGAGGACGCCGTCTTCACCCTCAGCCGCTTCGACGGCACCACCATGACCGTCTGACCTCTCGGCCGGCCCGTCGGCCGCCCCGCGTTCAGGGGGTGTGGCTGGGCGTCGACCTGGCGCCGGTGTCCGTACCGGGTGACCGGCGGGCCCGTCGGAAGCCGATGAGCACCACTGCCGTGACGAACAGGGCCGCGAAGACGAGAGCGATCACCGTGGGGCCGACGGCCTCCAGCGTCTCGGCGATGCCGCGCTGGACGGCTCCGGCCGCATCGATGACCGGGTCCTGGGTGGCCGGGTTGTTCTGGACACGGATCTCGTACCAGCCGTAGTGGGCGACGTAGGCGCCGACGATCAGGATCAGGGCGCCGCCGGTGCGGGAGGCGAGCGAACCGAGGCGGCGCAGGCCGGTGACGCGGGCGGTGCGGGTGAGGGCGACGGACAGGGCGGCGGCGCCGACGATCACGCCCATGCCGGCCGCGTACGTGGTGAACAGGGTGATGCCGTCGAGGGTGGATCCGCTGCGGAAGGCGGAGACGACGATGGCGAGGAAGGGGGCGATGGTGCAGCCGAGGGAGGCGATGGCGTAGGCGGCGCCGAACAGGGCCATCGACGCGGCGGAGCGGGTGACGGTGGGGGCGCGGCGGAGTTTGGGCAGCAGGGCGGGCAGGTCGCGTCCGGTCAGCAGCCAGGCGCCGGCCAGGGCGAGCAGGAGGCCGAAGGCGATGGTGAACCAGGGCAGGTGTTCTTGGACCTGGCCTGCGGCGGGGGCGATGGCGAGTCCGAACAGGGCGAACACGGCGGCGAATCCGGCGGTCATGGCCGCGGTGGCGGCGAGCGCGCGGCGGATGGCGGCCGTGCGGGTGGGGGAGTCGTCGCCCAGGACGAGCAGGGAGAGGTAGGCGGGCAGGAGGGCGAAGCCGCAGGGGTTGACGGCGGCGAGCATGCCCGCGGTCAGGGCGAGGGCCAGCGGCAGATCGGACATGGCGGTTCAGCCGATGAGCGGGCTGAGCTTGTCGGCGAGGCCCTCGCCGGCAGGGAGGCTGCCGGTGAAGACGGTCTTGCCGTCCTTGTCGAGGATCACGTAGACGCTCTGCTGGGTGATCTCGAACCTCTTCCAGATGTCCCCGGCCTCATCGGCCAGGTTCGGGAAGGCGCCGACCCCTGTGTCGGTGACGAAGTCCTTCATGGCCTTGGTCTTGTCGAGTCCGGCCACCCCGATCACGTGCGCCTGGCCCTGGAACCGGTCGGCGACCTTGGCGGTTTCGGGGCCCTGGGCCTTGCAGGTGGGGCACCACGGGGCCCAGAACCACAGCACGGTGGGCTTGCCCGCCAGTGTGGCCGCGTCGAACGGCTTGCCGTCCACGGTCGTGCCGGTGAACCGCAGCGCCTCCGGGACCGCCGCGGTACCGGCCCCTGCCTCCGCCGAGGACCCGGAAGCCGGGGAGCTGGTCTTCTCCGTGGTATTGCTGGAGGAGGCGGACTTCTCCGTACCGCAGCCGACGAGGGTGAGCGCGGTGGCGGCCAGCAGGCCGGGGAGGATCAGGCGGGCACGCATGACGGGACGGCTCCTGGTGGTCGGGGTCGGCTGAACTGTAGGCCGGGCGGTGGGCGGTATGGGCTGGGGCGGGTGCTTACGGTTCGGTGACGTCAGCCCGCGTGGTCGGCGAGCCGCTCGGGGGCGAGGACGGTGATGCGGCCCCGGGCGAGGCGGATCAGGTGCTGGTCGGCGAAGTCGCGCAGCACCTTGGTGCACGTTTCGCGGGAGGTGCCGGCCAGGGCGGCGATCTGCTGGTGGGTGAGCGCGATCTGCGGGCTGCGGGCCCCGAGCACCCGGGGGCGGGTCTCGGCCGCGAGGGTCAGCAGGGTGGTGGCGATGCGCTGCGGCACGGACTTGAACACGCTGTCGGACAGGCGCTGTTCGAGGTCGGTCAGGCGGCGCCCGAGGATCTCGGTGATGCGGGCGGAGATCCGGGCATCGGCCAGCAGAAAGCGGTGGACGTCGGCGCGGCTCATCACGCAGACGGTGACGTCGTCCAGAGCTTCGGCGAAGTTGTCGTACATCCGCTGCCCGAGCAGCACCATCTCGCCGAAGATGGTGCCCGGGCTGATGATCGCGCAGGTCAGGGCGCGGCCGTCGGCGGAGACCCGGAAGATCCGCACCCGGCCCCGCTTGAGGATGAACAGCACCTCGGAGGGCTGGGAGGGTGAGTACAGCAGTTCTCCGGCGCTGTAGGTCTTCATCGGGGCCGCGGCGGCGATGGCGTCCATCTCCACGTCGCTCAGGTCGCGGAAGATGTCGACCTCGGAGATGCACCAGGTCTTCTCGGCCTCGTCGCCGGTGTGGTTCATGTGGTGTGGTTCCTCGCGTCGTCCCGGTGCCCAGGGCGGGGGTGCGGCGCCCCACGCCGGGCCGGCCAGCGCGTCCGCGCGGTGGGTCAGACAGTAGTCGTCCGGGGTGCCGAGGTCAGGCTCGGTAGCCCGCAGCGGTGCGCCGGGACCAGGTGTTGACGCTGGTGGTGTCGGTGTCATCCGGTGGTCCGGCCGGTGCGGTTGCCCGCCATCTGGGCGACGAGCGAGAAGGTGAGCCCGGCCAGCAGACCGAAGACGAGGTGGGCGCCGAGGCTGGAGGAGGTGACGTCGTTCCATTCGAAGACGGGCATGCCCATGTTGGCGGGCATGATCCACAGGGCGCCGACAGTCCACCACACCGCGCCGTAGGCCAGGCCGAGGACCACGGCGGGCGCGAGGCGCTGGGCGAACTCGCCCAGCAGAGCGCCGAAGGTGATGCCGGCGAAGAGCGCGATGGACAGGTGGATCAGCCACCCGACGACGGCGTTGGTGGAGCCGAGGAGTCCGGCGACCATGGTGATCATCGCGGTGTCCGTCATCGGCCTCGATACCGACATCCAGATGCCCATCCCGACACCGCCGACCAGGCCGGCTGCGGCGCCCCACATCGCGTGCACCGGAATGACGGCCGTGCTCGGGGAAACGTGCAGGGTCGTGGCCATGATGATCGTCCTCCTCTTGCGCCGACTTTCTGCTCTCGCTGCTGACGCTAGGACGCGGGGCATGTGCAGGTATGTGAGGGCGCTTACGTACCCGGCGGTAGCGCCACGGCCGTCAGGGGGACTTCACGGCGGTCAGCAGGGCGTAGCCGAGCGCGCCGTCCGCGACGGCGGCGCGGGCCGCGACGAGCACGGCCGGGGCGGCGGTCAGGTCCACGCCGGCGTCGGCGAGGCGGGCCGGGGCGGTGATGCGCAGCAGGTTCAGCCGCGCCTCGATCTGGTCGATCATGCGGAGCAGGGCCTGGTCGTGGCGCTCGGTGGTCAGGGTGCGCAGTCCCGCGGCGGCCAGGATGTCGGCGTACTCGGCCAGCGGGCGGGCGTCGGCGATGCAGGCGATGCGGGCACCGAGACCGGTCAGCTCGGGCGGCAGCCGGTCGGGGACGGCGGTCACGTCGGTGATGCCGACCCGGCCGCCCGGGCGCAGGACACGGGCGAACTCGGCCGCGGCCTGGACCTTGTCGGGGAAGGTGCACAGCGCGCACTCGCACACCACCGCGTCGAACACGCCGTCCGGGCAGGGCAGGTACTCAGCGTCGCCTGTGGTGAACAGGGCCCGCTCCGCCAACCCTGTTGCCTGCGCCGCTCCTTGGGCGAGGGCGGTATTGGCGGCCGAGTAGTCCACACCGTCCACCCGCACCCCGTAGGTGTCGGCGAGCAGGAGTGCGGTGGTGCCCCGGCCCGAGGCCACGTCCAGGACCCGGCTGGCTGCGGTCAGTTGGAGGCGGTCGGCGAGGCGGCGGGTCAGGGCGGTGCCGCCGGGGTGGTAGGAGTCGCCGAGCAGCAGGGCGACGACGTCCTTGGCGTAGGCGTCGGCGCAGCAGGCTTTGACCTCGTCGCTGTTCATGATCACTGCCCCTCGGCCGCGGTACGGGCGGTCTTCGAGCCGTACGGTGTCGGGGTGAGCCGGTCCGCGAGCGGCAGGGCGTTCGGCGCCACGTCCGCGACCGCCACGCCCGACATCTGGGCCCGGACCTGCTCGCGGTAGCCGACTGAGTTGTAGGCGCAGAATGGGATCAGCCGCCCGTCGGGGGTGCTCTCCTCCACGCAGCACTTCATCAGTTGCTTGACGTTCAGGGTGTAGGGGTCCTGGAAGTCCTGCACCACGATCATGAACGCCTTGTCGTTGAGGTCCTTCACCGCCTGGGGCAAGTCGATGCCGCACGAGTCCGCACAGTCCAGCGCCTCGGCGGTGGCCCGCAGTTGCTCTTCGGTGGTGGTGGTGCCCATGAACGCGGAGGCCGACCACAGCTTCTCCAGGGCCTCGCGGATGCCTACGTCGGGCATGACACGGTTGGTGACGTAGTCGAGGTAGTCCTCGACCTGGAGCAGACGCGGGATGGGCACGACGGTGCGGTTGCCCGGTTCCCCGTCCACGAGAAGGTAGGTGATGGAGCGGCAGGTGGGAAAGCAGCAGGGCACGGGGAAGAAGTCGCCCTTCTGGAACCACTGCGGGCGCTGGGCATTGATGAGCTTGATGACGTCGGGGTTGGTGAGCCGCTGGAGCGGGTCGAACTCCACGTGCCGTCCGGAGTGGGTGACCGGCTGGAAGGCCACCGAACGTACGGCGGGGTGGTCGATGCCGAACTCGACGATGGCGCCCAACTCATGCTCGTTGAGGCCGCGTTCGACGGCGGCGACGAGGGTGACGGTCAGCCCGGCCTCGGCGCAGTTGTCCAGTGCGCGCTGCTTGAACGTGCGCAGGTCCCGGCCCCGGATCTCCAGGTGGGTGCGCTCGTCGAAGCCGTCGAACTGGAGGTAGATGTTCACGGACCTGCCGGGGACCTGGTTGCGTTTGCCGAGCTCGGCGACGAAGTTCTTGTCGGTGGCAAGGCGGATGCCGTTGGTGTTGAGGTTGACGTTCTTGATCGGGCGGGCCTGGGCGAGGTCGATGAAGTCGAGGATGTGCTTGTGGATGGTGGGCTCTCCGCCGGAGAACATCACCACCTCTGCCTCGCCCTCGGATTCCACGAACACGTCGAGCATCCGTTCGCACTGTTCGTGGGTGATCGAGTAGCCTCCCCCAGTCTCGGCTTCGCTCGACCGGGGGGACCCCCAGCTCTGGTGGCCGGAGTCGGCGAAGCAGATCGGGCAGTCCAGGTTGCAGCCGGTGTTGACCTCGATGATGCCCAGGCAGGCGTGTTGCTTGTGCTCGGGGCACAGTCCGCAGTCGCTCGGGCAGCCGTCCTTCACCTCGGTCTGGAAGGTGAGCGGGATGGTGCCGGGCTTGTTGAAGCGGGCCGAGGACAGGTACTCCTCGGCGTCGCCGTACACCAGGGCCTCGAACTCGCCGTGCTCGCGGCAGCGTTTACGCAGATACACCTTGTTGTCACGGATGTTGACCTGGGCGTCGACGGGCGTCTTGCACAGCGGGCAGATCGACTTGGTGAACTCCACGAACACCTCGTCGCGGTCCACCTTGCGCCGGGGCGCGGATGCCTGGGTCATCGGTACTCCTCACTCCGTCGAGACGGGGTCGGCTGTTCGGCTTGGACACTGGAGCGTTCACGCCGTCCGGTCATCACACGTCCGCCTCCTCATTCCGTAGCCCGTCCCGGTTGCGAGCACCAGCCGTGCCGACAGGCGTAGCCGCGCTGCCGCGCAGCAGCAGACCGGCGTAGAGCAGCAGGAGCGCGTCCTGGACGAGCATGAACCAGCTCAGCCGTTGGGGCAGGTAGCGGCCGAAGCAGCCGCAGTTGGTCACGGTGAGCCCGCGTACGTACGCCTGTGCCGCCAGCAGCGCCCACACCACCGCAACGCCGGTGAACACCCACACCGGCACCCTCGCCCGCGACCGCGGGCGGGCCAGGAACCACACCCCGCACACCAACTCGCCCGCGATCAGCGCCACGGCGAGCGCGGTCGCACCCGGCCCAGTGACCAGCCCGTACGCGGCCAGAATGCCGGGCATCCGTCGGAAGGACGCAAGCTGCCCGGCCGCCATCGCGACGCACAGCACACCCAGCACGATCCGCAGCACCATGCCCAGCACGCTACGGCCGGAACGCGGCCGGGAACTGTAAGCGCGCTCACCGAACAGGCACCCGCCGCGCGGGACCATCGGCTGCATGACGACCGTGTCGTCGAAGCGGGTGATACACGGTGAGCGGTCCGGGACGGTCGAGGCGGGACCGTCGGACCGCCGCCCTGGTGGGTCAGTGCAGGGAGTCGAGGGCGGCAAGGATGTCGGCCGGTTCGGCGCGGCGGGTGTAGTCGGTGTCGACGAAGGCCCAGCGGATGGTGCCGGCGCGGTCGATGACGTAGGTGGCGGGCAGCGGCAGCGTGCGCGGGTGGCCGGCGTTGACGCGCTGGAGGTCGAAGCCGAGCTTGTCGTAGACGGCGGCGAGGTCGTCGGGGAGGTCGAAGGCGAGGCCGTACTGCTTGGCGGTGTCGGAGCCGAGGTCGCTGAGCACGTCGAAGGCGAGCTGGTGTTTCTCGGTGAGGGAGAGGGACTCGTCGGGGATCTGCGGGGAGACGGCGACCAGGCGGGCGCCGCGGGCGGTGATGGCCTCGTGGTGCTGCTGGAGGGCGCGCAGGGCGATGTTGCAGTACGGGCACCAGGCGCCGCGGTAGAAGGTCAGCACGGCGGGGCCCTGGGCCAGCAGGTCGTCCAGGGACAGGGTCTGCCCGGTCGCGGTGGGGAGGGTGAAGCGGGGGGCCTGCGCGCCGACGGTCAGGGCGCGGTCGGCCCGGCCGGAGTCGGCGAGTTCCTGTCCGGCCCGGCGCATGATCTCCCGGATCTCGGCGGGGATCTGCTGCTGGCGGGCTTGGTAGAAGGCGCGGAGCTCGGCGTTGAGGGTCATGGGGATGGTCCTCCTGGGTCACGACTCAACTCGGAACGACCATTCCAAGATAGCGAGGGCGGAAGTATCCTGGAACCCTCGTTTCGAGATGGCGGGGTAAGAGGCATGCCGGACATCAAGCACTTCGACCCGGACACGGCCCTGGAGGCCGTGGTGCGGCTGTTCTGGCAGCAGGGTGTGGCCTCGACCGGCATCCAGGACGTCGTCACCGCGACTGGGCTCAACCGCTCCAGCCTGTACGCCACGTTCGGCGGTAAGCAGGAGCTCTACCGCGCCGCGCTGCGCCGCTACGTGGAACAGCGGTCTCAGCCGGCGTTCCGGCGGCTGGCCGAGGACGAGCGGGGACTGCCCGCCATCGCCGACTTCTTCACCGGCCTGATCGAGGCACGCTGCTCGGGCGAGTACGCCCGCTGGGGCTGCATGGTCTCCAACGCGCATGCCGGGGCCGAGAACAGTGATCCCGAGGTGCGCGCCCTCCTGGACCGGCATCACCGGGAGCTGCGGGACGCGATGCACGCGGCGCTCGTCACCGCCCATGCCCAGGGGCAGCTCTCCGCCAGCTGCGACCCCAGCGCCGCCGCCGACCTGCTGGCGCTGCTCGCGTACGGCGTCAACCTCCGTTCCCGCGCCGGAGCGGACGCACGTGACCTGGGCACAACGGTGACCGCGGCCCTCGCCTCGCTCGGCGGCCCGGCGGCACCCTGACGGCTCCCGCCGGTCAACGCCGGGCCCTGCGCTCCGCCTCCTCCTGGACCGCGGCGAGCGATCCGGCGACGGTCGCCTCCCAGCGGGCGGCCACCTTCTCACCCCACCAGGCTCCGGCCCGCCACAGGTCGGTGCCCAGCTCCCCTTCGTACAACAGGCGGGTGCCCGTGGGCAGTTCGGTCAGGGTGAACGACTCGACGACGTACGGGACCGGACCGCGCACGAGGCGGAAGTCGATGCGCTCGGGGCGGCTGAACCGTACGGTCTCCACCGTGACCGCCTTCCACCGCCCGCCTGCCGGCGTGACGTGGGCCGCCAGCACCATGTCGCTGCCGCGCTCCAGAACTCGCACCTTCTCCCGCATGGCCCGGGTGGCGCGCCCCACGTACGGCTGGGCGATCACGTCGAAGACCACCTCCCGGGGCGCCGCGATGTCCAGGGTCTGCGGCCCGAGCGGTCTGACACGTCGGCCCACTCCCAGGTCGACCGGCAGTGCCCCGCTGACCAGCCCGGCGTATCCGCCGACGGCCACGGCCGCCGCGGTCGCCGTCCAGGCTGCCGTCCGGACCAGCCGGCGGCCGCTCATGGCGTGCCCCCCGGTTCGCCCTCGATCCGTACGCCCTGCCAGAACGCGACGTGGTTCTTGATCCGGCGGGCGAGCGGGCTCGGGTGGGGGTAGTACCAGGCCGCGTTCCGGTTGGTCCGCCCGTCGACCGTGACGGTGTAGTAGCGGGCGAGCCCCTTCCAGAAGCACAGCGACCGGCTGCGGGTCTCGGTGAAGTACTCGCCGTGCAGTGTTTCCGGCGGGAAGTAGTGGTTGCCCTCGACGATCACGGTGCGCGGGGCTTCCGCGATCACGGTGCCGTTCCATACTGCGCGCAGCATTACCGTTCTCCTCGTCATGCGCGATGGAGGTTTCTCACCTCCGGAAAGCTATGCCCGGGCGAAGGCGCGGCTCAGTAACGGCGCTCACTGTTCGTCCCGACCAGGATGCGGCAGATGTCGGCGTCCGTGCACTCGGCCGGGTCGGTCGTGGCCGCCCGTCCGGCGAGTGCGCGCAACGTGGTGCGGGTCTGGCGCAGTTCGGTCAGACGCCGGTCGATGTCGGCGAGGTGCTGGTCGATGAGCGCGGTGACGTGTGTGCAGGGTGGCGGGCCACCGGCGACCTCGGCGCCCACGTCGAGGAGATGTTCACCGGGCACGACCAAGTACTGCTCTTCGGCCGCAGCGAGGACGCCCAGCGCGACTTCGACCGGCGCAACCACGCCGCGTTCGAGGCCGGCCGCCGCGCCCAGTTCTTCTCCGGCGTCATCGAACCCGCCCTGGCCTTCCTCGGCCACCTCACGTTCGTGGCCGTCACCGTGTTCGGTGGGCTGCGGGTGGCGTCCGGCGCGATGACGGTCGGCGAGATCCAGGCGTTCATCACCTACACCCTGCAGTTCAACAACCCCATCACCCAGGCCGCCGCCCTGGTCAACATCGTCCAGTCCGGCATCGCATCGGCGGAACGCCTCTTCCAACTCGTCGACGCCGACGAGCAGGCCCCCGACCCCACGGTGCCGCAGCGACTCCAACAGGTCACGGGCAAGGTGGAGTTCGAGCAGATCTCCTTCCGCTACGAGCCGGCCGAGCCGCTGATCGAGAACCTGGATCTCGTCGTCGCCCCGCACCAGACCGTCGCGATCGTCGGCACCACCGGTGCCGGCAAGACCACCCTGGTCAACCTGCTGCTGCGCTTCTACGAACCCACCGCCGGCCGCATCACCCTCGACGGCACCGACATCGCCGCCCTGCCCCGCGCCGAACTGCGCGCCCGCATCGGCATGGTGCTCCAGGACACCTGGCTCTTCGAGGGCACCATCGCCGCCAACATCGCCTACGGTCGTGACGGCGCCACGCACGAGGAGATCGTGACGGCGGCGAAGGCGGCCCGCGCCGACCACTTCATCCGCACCCTCCCCGACGGCTACGACACCGTCCTCGACGAGAACGGCGAGGGTCTCAGCGCCGGCGAACGCCAACTCCTCACCATCGCCCGCGCCTTCCTCGCCCAGCCGTCGATCCTCGTCCTCGACGAGGCCACCTCCTCCGTCGACACCCGCACCGAAGCCCTCGTCCAACACGCCATGGCCGACCTGCGCACCGGCCGCACCAGCTTCGTCATCGCCCACCGGCTCTCCACCATCCGCGACGCCGACACCATCCTGGTCATGGAAGCGGGCCGCATCGTCGAACAGGGCACGCACGAGGAGCTGTTGGCGGCCGGTGGGGCGTACGCGCGCCTGTACGAGGCCCAGTTCGCCCAGGCGGCGACGCTCCCCGCCTAACGGGTCTCCTCCTGGCGGTGCGGCAGGGCGAGCGACACGACGGCGACGACGGCCAGGACCCCGGCGATGGCCAGGAACGCCCGCGCGTATCCGGTAGTGAGCGCCCGCACGCCGGGGACGTCGGCGGCGGCGACCGTGGAGAGCAGGGCGAGGCCGAGCGCGCCGCCGACCTGCTTGGTGGTGTTCATCAGCCCGGAGGCGGCCCCCGCGTCGGCGGAGTCGACGCCGCTGGTGACCGCGGTGGTGATCGGGGTGAGCAGGAGCCCGCTGCCGACGGAGATCAGGAGCGCCGGGCCCAGTACCCCGTCGAGGTAGCCGCTGTCCGGGGTGATGCGGCTCTGCCACCAGAAGCCGGCCGCCGAGACGGCGGCGCTGGTGATGATCAGCGTGCGCGGATCGGCGTACTTCAGCAGGCGGGGCGCGAGGCGGGCACCGACAGCCATCGTCACCAGGGTGTGCGGCAGGAAGCCGACCGCCGTGCGCAACGGCCCGTAGTGCAGGACCTGTTGCATGTACAGGGAGAGGAAGTACCACATGGGGGTGAGGCAGGCCCCGGTCAGCAGCAGGATCAGGTTGCCCACGCCCACGGAACGGATCCGGAAGAGCCGTAAGGGCACCAAAGGCGTCGGCGCCACCCGAACTTCCACCCAGACGAAGCTCGCCACCACCAGCAACCCGGCCGTCGTCACACCTACGGTCAGGGCATCGCTCCAGCCGCGTGACTCCGCCTGCGCCAGCCCGTAGGTGAGCGCGGCGATCCCGGCGGTCGCGAGCGCGGCCCCCGGGACGTCGAGGCGTGGCCCGGCCTCGCCGTCGCGTCCGCCCGGCAGGAGCCGCGCGCCCAGCAGCACACCCGCCGCCCTGCCGTGCCGCTCCTGCGGAACCGTCTTCAGCGTCTCCACGGCCTCGGCCGGCGACACCGTCACGATGCCGCTCCCGCGCAGCGCGGTCAAAGGGAGAACGAGGGGAGGGCAGCACCACCCCGAGGGGGAGCGGGGATGGCGCTGCCCTGGACGGCGGCGGCAGTCAGGGCGGTGAAAGCGCCGCCGGTTCCACTCGCTTGCAAACCTACCTTAACGAGAGGGTAGGTTTCAGTCCGGCAAGGGCGCCGGACGACGAGGCGAGGCGGTGAGGCCGTGACCGGAAGGCTGATGCAGATCGGCGAGGTGTCCGAACGTACGGGGCTGTCCCTGCGCACGATCCGCCGCTACGAGGACGTGGGTGTGGTCGTGCCCAGTGAGCGCAGCATGGGTGGCTTCCGCCTCTACACCGAGGCCGAGGTGCGCCGTCTGGCGCTGGTGCGGCGGATGCGACCGCTCGGCTTCTGCCTTGAGGACATCCGCGCCCTGCTGGAGGTACTGGAGCAGCTCCCCGACGACGGCCGGCCGTTGCCGGAGAACGACGAGCAAGCACACGAGGAACTGGTGGAACGGTTGCGTACGTACTGGGTGAAGGCCGACGCACGGTGTGAGGACCTGCGCCGGCAGCTGGGAAAGGCGGAGGACTTCGCCCGCTCCCTGCACGGTCACTTGGCCCGCCTCGTGGATGCTGCTGCCGCGGCGGACGCGGAGGCGGTGCGATGAGCTCCACCAGTGACTGGGCGGCGTCGGAGGCGGCGCGGCGGCGGACGTTCGCGGTGATCAGCCACCCGGACGCGGGCAAGTCCACCCTGACCGAGGCCCTCGCGCTGCACGCCCAGGCGATCACCGAGGCGGGCGCGGTGCACGGCAAGGCCGGGCGGCGCGGGGTGGCCTCGGACTGGATGGAGATGGAGAAGGCCCGCGGCATCTCCGTCACCTCAGCCGTCCTCCAGTTCGCCCACCGCGACTGCGTGCTGAACCTGCTGGACACCCCCGGTCACGCGGACTTCTCCGAGGACACCTACCGGGTGCTGGCCGCGGTGGACTGTGCGGTGATGCTCATCGACGCGGCCAAGGGCCTGGAGGAGCAGACCCGCAAGCTCTTCGACGTCTGCCGGCACCGCGGCATTCCGGTGATCACGTTCGTCAACAAGTGGGATCGGCCCGGCCGTGAGGCGCTGGAGCTGCTGGACGAGATCGAGCGCGAGTTCCGCCTCAGGCCCACCCCCGTCACCTGGCCGGTGGGTGACGCCGGATACCTGCGTGGCCTGATCGACGTACGCGAACCGGAGCGGATGCTGCGCTACACCCGTACCCCCGGCGGCGCCCACGAGGCGATCGAGGAACCCGTCCCCGCCGAGCAGGCCGCCACAGAGGACGGCGCGGACTGGGACAAGGCCGCCGAGGAACTGGAGCTGCTGGGTGCCGACGGCGCCGAGCACGACCAGGAGGGGTTCCTGACGGGCCGGACCACGCCGGTGTTCTTCGGCGCGGCGATCTCCAACATCGGCGTACGGCAGGTACTGGACGCCGTCGTCGACCTGGCCCCGCCGCCCGGTCCGCGCGAGCTGGAGGGCGGTGGGGCCCGGCCGGTGGACGCGCCGTTCTCCGGGCTGGTGTTCAAGGTACAGGCCAACATGGACCCCGCCCACCGCGACCGGATCGCCTTCATGCGGGTGTGCTCGGGGATCTTCGAGCGCGGCATGACCGTCACCCGCGCCGCCTCCGGCAAGCCGTTCGCCACCAAGTACGCGCACAGCGTCTTCGGCCAGGACCGCTCCATGGTCGACATCGCCTACCCCGGCGACGTCGTCGGCCTCGTCAACGCCACCGCCCTGCGCGTCGGCGACACCCTCTACGCCGACCAGGCGGCCGTCTTCCCGCCGATGCCGACCTTCGCGCCGGAGCACTTCGCCGTGGCCCGCCCCGTCGACCTCTCCCGCTCCAAGCAGTTCCGGCGCGGCATCGCGCAGTTGGACGAGGAGGGCGTGGTCCAGGTTCTCGTCTCCGATCTGCGAGGGGACCAGGCGCCCGTGCTCGCGGCCGTGGGGCCGATGCAGTTCGACGTCGTCAGCGCGCGGATGGCCGGGGAGTTCTCCGCCGCCGTGAGACTGGAGATGCTGCCGTATCACGTGGCCCGCTCCACTGACACGTCCGGCGGGGAGGCCCTCAACCGCTCCCGCATCGTCAAGGGCGAGGCCCTCACCCGTGTACGGGACAAGGCCCAGCTCGCTCTCTTCCCCGATCGCTGGCAGGCGGGCTCCTTCGAGCGGGAGTTCCCCGACGCCCGGCTCGATCACCTCATCGCCGCCCACGATTGAACCGTGCGGCACGGGTCGCAAGCCTCATCGAGTGCGGCCCGGTGAAGGCCGCCTGGGCCCGCCGGACCGGCGAGGGGCGAGGACGGTGTGGCCCGCAGGGTGCCTCAGTCGTCTGCCGGGCGCTGGTGGGCGACTGACCCAGACCTCAGCCCGGCGCACGTGCTTCGCGACCAGAGCGGCTCAGGTGCCCGAGTGGGCGTCCGCCTGAAGCCGCCGGCGCAGGGTGGAGGCGAAGTCCTCGGCCATCTCCAGGCGGGCCCGCAGGGTCTCGCAGCGGGCGTCGGCCACCTTCCGGTAGGAGTCCAGCCGTTCCCGCAGGCGCTGCAGCTCCTCGCCGACGGGCGGGTTCTCGACGACGGCGAGCCTGTCGGTGATGTCCAGCAGGTCGCGCATCTCCTCCAGGGAGAAGTCCAGCGGCTTCATCCGGCGGATCACCATCAGCCGCTCGACGTCGGACTCCGTGTACAGCCGGAAGCCGCCCTTGCTGCGGGCCGAGGGGATCACCAGGCCCACTTCCTCGTAGTGCCGGATGGTGCGCAGCGACAAACCGGTCCGTTCGGCCACCTCACCGATCTGCATCTGCCGCTGATCCGTCATCGCCTCATGATCCCCTTCGTTGTTTCCTTCGAGTTTCGAATCCGAAAAGCACTACCGCTTGCGTGAGATGAATCACAGGATCTTGATAGGCGTTTACCTGCGTTTCACATGCCGACCGTCGCACTCTGCCCTCACGTCAGGGTAGAGTCTCTACCTGTTCGCCGCTGCCGTCGAGAGGACGGCACCAGTGAACCGCCATGGCGCGGGCCCCGATGGCATCCGAAGACTTCCGGGCCATGATGCCCGACCGGCAGCCGGACGGCTGTCACACAGATCGGCTGGGCCCCGCTGAAGTGGCCGGGCCGCCGAGGGACTCCGCCCCTCCTGTGCGCGGAGTCGTGTACGACGCGGACGTGTCCCCACCGGTGACGCGTGCGCCTGAACAGAAACGGTTGCATGTCCTCACCGCTGCCCGCAGCCCCCAAGTTCCGCGCCCGCTTTTCAAAGAACACAGTCAAACCCGACTGGCTCGACTCCCCGAAGGTCCTGCGCACCGAGGTGCTGGCCGGCCTGGTCGTCGCCCTGGCCCTGATCCCCGAGGCGATCTCCTTCTCGATCATCGCCGGGGTCGACCCGGCGGTCGGCCTCTTCGCCTCCTTCACCATGGCCGTCGTCATCTCGGTCGTCGGCGGCCGCAAGGCCATGATCTCCGCCGCGACCGGCGCGATCGCCCTGGTCATCGCCCCGCTCAACCGGGAGCACGGGCTCGGCTACCTCATCGCGGCCGTCATCCTCGGCGGTGTCTTCCAGATGATCCTGGGCGCGCTCGGTGTGGCCAAGCTCATGCGGTTCGTGCCGCGCAGCGTCATGGTCGGCTTCGTCAACGCCCTGGCCATCCTCATCTTCATGGCGCAGGTGCCGGAGCTGCACGACGTGCCGTGGATGGTCTACCCGCTGGTCATCGGCGGCTTGGCGCTGATGGTGTTCTTCCCGAAGGTCACCACGGTCGTCCCGGCCCCGCTGGTCTCCATCATCATCCTGACCGTGATCACCGTGGCGGCCGGGATCGCCGTGCCGACCGTCGGCGACAAGGGCGCACTGCCGTCCTCCCTCCCCGTGCCGGGCCTGCCCGACGTGCCCTTCACGATGGACACACTGACCACCATCGCCCCGTACGCGTTCGCCATGGCGCTGGTCGGCCTGATGGAGTCGCTGATGACGGCCAAGCTGGTCGACGACATCACCGACACCCATTCCAACAAGACCCGCGAGTCCCTCGGTCAGGGCGTTGCCAACATCGTCACCGGCTTCTTCGGCGGCATGGGCGGCTGCGCCATGATCGGCCAGACCATGATCAACGTACGGGTCTCCGGGGCCCGCACCCGCCTGTCGACGTTCCTGGCCGGTTCCTTCCTGATGGTGCTCTGCATCGTCTTCGGGCCGATCGTCTCCGACATCCCCATGGCGGCCCTGGTGGCCGTCATGATCATGGTCTCGGTGGCCACCTTCGACTGGCACTCCATCGCCCCGAAGACCGTCAAGCGGATGCCGCTCGGTGAGATGACTGTCATGGTCATCACGGTCGCCTGCGTGGTCGCCACCCACAACCTCGCCATCGGCGTCGTAGCGGGCTGCATCACCGCCATGGTGATCTTCGCCAAGCGCGTCGCGCACATGGTCAACGTCTCCGGTGTCGTCGACCCCGACGGCAACCAGGTCGTCTACGCGGTCACCGGCGAGCTGTTCTTCGCCTCCTCCAACGACCTCGTCTACCAGTTCAACTACAAGGACGACCCGGACGACGTGGTCATCGACCTGTCCGACGCCCACATCTGGGACGCCTCCACGGTGGCCGCCCTGGACGCGATCGAGACCAAGTACGCCCAGCGTGGCAAGAAGGTCACGATCGTCGGCCTGAACAAACCCAGCGCCGACATGCACGGGCGCCTCGCCGGCCAGCTGACCGGCAGTCACTGACCGGACCGGCCGCCCTTCCCCGAACACGGACGTAGCGGGGGAGGACGGTCGTCATCGTGCTCTGCGGTCGGTCTTGGTCAAGTGAGTTCCAGGCCGCCGTCGATGGTGAGGATTTGGCCGGTGAGCCAGGTCGTGGCCGGATCGGCCAAGCGCAGGATCCAGGTGGCGACCTCGTCGGGCTCGCCACGGCGGCCGAGGGGGATGCGGGTGGTCTCCTCCCGCTTGATCTGTTCGACGGTCGTCTCAGGCAGCCCGGCGGCGGTGAGCGCCTGGCTTTCGGTGGGGCCGGGGGCCAGTGCGTTGACGCGGATGCCGTCGGTGGCCAGTTCCACTGCCCAGCTGCGGGTGAGCTGTTCCAGCGCGGCCTTGGAGGCGGCGTAGTGCGCGGCGCCGGGCATCGGTCGGTGGCCGTAAGTGCTGGAGACGTTCACGATCGAGCCCTTGGTCCGGCGCAGGTGCGGCAGGGCGGCGTGGGCGAGCAGGCTGGGTGCGGTGACATTGAGGCCGAACAACGCCGCAATGCCGTCGGGGGTGGTCTCACCCAGCGGCATCAGCTTGGTGGCGCCGGCGTTGTTGACCACCACGTCCAAGCGCCCCCACACGGGGCCTCCGGCTGCGACACGGACGCGATCCGCACACTCGACCGCCGCGACTTCCGCGCCGTATGCCCGTTGGGCCGCCACAAGGCATTCCGGCTGCTGCCCGACGACCTCCCCTCTGAGGCGAGGTTCCCCGCGCCGAAGCGTCCGCTGCCAAAGGGACTTGGCTTCTGCTGCTACTGCGGCGTGCGAAATCGCCGTTGGTGCCATTGAGCGGGCGGCCGTGACGGCAGGATGCTTTCCCTGTGTTTCAGTCGAGTTCTTCCTGCTCTTCCATGAACCGAATGCCCTCATGGGTCAGCGAGACGGTCGCGGGTGTCTTGTGCGATGTCCAGTCGACGGTGATCAGGCCCTCGCCGGCCAGGTAGGCACAGGCTGCGGACAGGTCCTCGTCGGGTATACGAAGCTTGTCGCGGAGTGTGGCTCCGCTGACCTCCGGGCGATTGCGTTCGACGGCCTCATACACAGAATTCATGACCCTCTTCCGGTAGGTCTTGCGTTCACGCAGTGTCGCCATGGCTGTTGTTCTCCGGGTGCTGGCTGGCGGTGCGGGCGCGGATGTGCGGCTGGGCTTCTGTGGCCTTCACTGTCCTGTCACACTTCGTCCGAATATTGGTGGTCCTCGAAGGACGACTGGCTGGTTGCCAGCCAGGACCGTGCAGGCTCCGCGGCGTGCGTCGTGTCGACGGTGAGATGGAGACGGGTTGCGCCCTCGCCGCCAGCGGGGTAGCTGCGCTGCTCGGTCGAGGAGAAGCAGCGGTGGAGCACTTCGGCGACGCGACGAGCGGCCTCCGGCGTCGCCGCGATGATACGGACCTCGGCGCGGTCCGCGGAGGGCAAGGGCTCATGATCCATGGCGTACCTCCTGCAGGGCGGCGCGCTGAGGATGAACGAGGTCGCCGCTTCAGACGTCTGGGGTCGAAGCGCAGCGCAGCGCTTTCACATACGCCCCCTCCTGCAGCGTATGCCCGGTCCTGTGGTCCCTGCCCACCGAACCGGGCACTGGCGTCACGGTGATACCCGGGGGGACCGACGCTCGCCGGCACGTGGAGTAACGTCGTAGGGACCGATCCTGGATCTCCGGCCCGGCGCAGACTGGACGGGCTGTGCGGCTGAGGCGGTCGGCCCGCGCCGCGGCGCCGCGCACGCCCATCCAGGGACCCTCCTCGTCCTGTGCTCCCCGGTCGCCCCGATCGAGCACCCATGTCCGCAACAGGCCTGCGTTGAGACTCGGCAGGACTGCCACCGTGACCGTCAGCTACGTGCGTCGGCGAACCGGCTGGTACGGGGGTGTTACGGGAGCGCCATGCGCCAGATACGCGCCCAGGTGGAGGCGTACTGCCGCAGCAGCGGGCCAGTGGTGTAGGGGATGCCGTATTTCTCGCACAGCTTGCGCACCTGGGGAGCGATCTCGGCGTAGCGGTTGCTGGGCAGGTCGGGGAAGAGATGGTGCTCGATCTGGTGGCTGAGGTTGCCGGTGAGGATGTGCAGGAGAGGGCCGCCGTCGATGTTCGCCGAACCGAGTGCCTGCCGTACGTACCACTCGCCGCGCGACTCGCCCTCGATCTGGTCCTCGGTGAAGGATTCCGCACCGGCGGGGAAGTGGCCGCAGAAGATCACGGTGTGCGCCCAGATGTTGCGGCTGACGTTGGCGGTGAGGTTGCCGAGCAGGCAGGGCAGGGCGGACGGGCCGGCCAGCAGCGGGAAGAGGACGTAGTCCTTGGCGAACTGCCGCGCCCCCTTGCGGGCCATCCCGGCGAGGTCGCCCAGGAACGCGCGCACGGACTTGCGGCCCTGGACGACGGTCTCGGGCTCCAGGTCGTACAGCGCGATGGCCCACTCGAAGACCGGTGCCAGCAGCGGCCCGCCGTACAGCGGTTGGAGGAGATGGACGGGGCGCCAGGGCTGGTCCTGGCTCATCCGCATGGCCACGTAGCCGAGGTCGCGGTCGCGTCCCACCACGTTGGTCCAGGTGTGGTGCAGGTCGTTGTGGGTGTGCTTCCAGGCGGCGGCCGGGGTGGGGAAGTCCCACTCCCAGGTGGTGGAGTGGATCGCCGGATCCCGCATCCAGTCCCACTGACCGTGCAGGATGTTGTGGCCCAGCTCCATGTTCTCCAGGATCTTGGCGGTGGTGAGCATCGCCGTCCCGGCCATCCAGGCGGGCGGCAGCAGGGAAACCGCCAGTGAGGCCCGGCCGCCGGCCTCCAGGGCGCGGTGCACGGTGATGAGGGTACGGATGTAGCGGGCGTCCTCGGCGCCGCGCTCGGCCAGCACCTCGGCGCGGATGCGGTCCAGTTCCTGCCCGAAGGCGTCGGCTTCGGACGGCGCAAGAGTAAGCGCAGCGGCCACTGGTTCTCCCTTCCTAAAGGCTCGAGGCCCGACAGGCATCGAGGCTCGACAGATGGTCTTTACAGGTCTATGTGCGCGGGTGGTCTCTACAGGTCGAGGTGCACGGGGCCGCAGGCGGCCGACACGCAGGTCTGGATCACATCGCCCGGTTCGCCGTGTACGTCGCCGGTCCGCAGGTCGCGGACCCGGCCGGCGGACAGCGGGCTGAGGCAGCTGCGGCAGATGCCTATACGGCAGCCGCTGGGCATGACGACACCCGCCGCCTCACCGACATTCAGCAAGGACGTGGCCGGGCCGGCGTCTGTCTCGACACCGCTGCGGGTGAAGCGCACCCGCCCGCCGTGCCCGCCCGATCCCCTGCCGGGCACGGCCGGTGACGGCGGCCGGAACCGTTCCAGGTGCAGCCGGTGCCGGGCATCCGCGTCGCGCCAGGCCCGCTCGGCGAACGCGAGCAGCCCTTCCGGCCCGCAGGCCCAGCTCTCGCGCTTCTCCCAGCCAGGGCACAGAGCGCCCAGGCGTACCCGATCCAGCCGCCCTTCTTGGCGGGTGTGGTGTTCATGCAGCGTCAACCAGCTTTCGCGGGTGGCCATCGCACGCAGTTCACCGCCGAAGACGACCCGGTCGGCGTCCGGCGCGCTGTGCACCAGCACGGTGTCCGGACGGTGGCCCGTGCGCCTGGCGAGCGCGCGCAGCATGGCCACCACGGGAGTGATGCCGATACCGCCGGTCAGGAACAGCAGGCGCGGAGGCGGCGGGCCGGGCAGCACGAAATCCCCCTGGACAGGACCGAGGCGCAGTCTCTCCCCGAGCCGGACCCGGCGGGCCAGGTGCGGGGACACCCGCCCGTCCGGGACTGCCCGTACGGTGATCGCGAAACGCCCGGAGCCGTCCGGCGGGGTCGTGATCGAGTACGTCCGCCAGTGCAGTGCGCCGTCGATGTCCACTCCCACCGGCACGTACTGCCCGGCCGCGCGATGCCCCGACCAGCCGCGCCCTGCCCGCACCACGAGCGTCGTCGCGTCCGCCGTCTCCGCCCGTACCAGCTCCACCCGGCCCGCCGGCCACCTGGCCGACCACAGGGGATCGACGACGGCCAGAAAGTCGTCAGGCAGCAACGGGGTGGTCAGCCGCCCGGCGCCCTGCCAGACGGGCCGCGCCAGATGCCGGAGCACACCGACCATTCCGCCTCTCCGTTCCTCGTCACTCTCCGACCACCTACGCTCACGCAGCCGTGGACGATCGGCAAGCCGGGTTGCTCCTTCCCCGACGGGCATGACCCTGGCGAGCCGGCGGCTGATCCGCCCGCACTGACGACGACCTCGCGGCGCCGGTGTGGACACGTATGCAACGCGATGCGCATCCCGGCCACGGCTTGCCAAGCCCTCGTCCTCGGCATGTCCGACCGCCGGCCGGTCGGCGGTACCTGCGGTTCCGGTGTCCGATCCCCGGCATGGCGTCGTTGCGGCCAAGGTCCGCGATCCATGCGTCATGCCAGTGCTGAGCCGGCGGATCAGGGCGATTCCGGCAGGGCGACCGGGACGCGATCATGGCGAGGATCACCGCCACGGTGAGCGGTCTGAGTGGTCCTCAACTTCCTCGGCCCGAGGGCAAGGGCCCCGTCGGGTGTGCCCAGCGCGGACTTACCGCGCTCTGCGCGGCGGCCCGGCGGCCACTCGACATCGAACCCGAGGGCGCGGGCGATTCCGTCCGCCCAGCCCTGGCCGAGGCGCCGGCCGAGCTAGTCGTACGGACACCGACCGCTCGCCTCGGTGAGGAGCGCTGTTGGGTGGGGCCTCGCCTCCCGGGACGCCGCGGGATCATCGCAGCGGCCTGCGGATCCACACATCCCGGGCAGCCGTCTCCCGGTCGGCACCAGCACCGGCACCGTAATCCGAACCGGAACCAACGTCTGAAGCGATTCGAGGGCCGAGTTCGCCGAGTTTCGACCATCCCCAGGCGCGCAAGGTCTCCTCCGCCGCGGTCTTGCGGCCGCCTTCGCCGGGCCGGTCCACGGCCGCGACGACCAGATCGGCGTCGAGGCGGGCCAGTAACCGCTCGCCGAGGCGGGTCGCGATGCCGCGGCGCCGTTGGGACGGCAGCACCATCAGTTCGGCCAGCAGGAAGGTCCGGCCCGAGGCCGTGAGTTCCTCGATCTCCGTCGGCAGCTCGTCCCGGAAGCCCGACCACCACTCGCCGGTACGAGCCACGCGGAACCCGTAGGCGCAGCCGACCAAGCCCGCCGCGTCGGCGACCACCATGTCGAAGTCGGTGCGTTGCACATCCTGCTCGAACCGGTTCAGAAAGCTCTGGCGGTCACGGTATTCGGCACCCGCGGCACCGCGGTACGCCGTGACGTGGACGTCCGCGACGACGTCCCGCTGCTGCTCGGCCTGCCAACGGGACAGTCTGCGCAAGTACACGTCTGTCATACGAGCCTCTCCCGGCCGTGGGACGAACATCCCCGGATTCGGCATGGTGACAGCAGGAGCCGACGAGGTAAACCGGGCGTCAGGACAGGGGGGTCGACCGAGTGTCGGGATCAGGAGTGTGACGCCCTGCCGCTTACGCCTTGGCGCTGTTGCCGCAGACGGCTCGGCAGGGCACCGCCCTCGTACTCCCACCCTTCTTCACAGCTCCGTTCGTACGCGTCGTCGTGCTCGGCGGCGGTCCGGTGGTCCTCGGCGGCTCGCGGTGCCGCGGGTCGGTGGCCGCGGCGATGAACCGGGCGGCCGAGGCGGCATCGGTGGCCGGCGGGATCACCAGGAGGTCCCGGTGACCGACGCCGTAGGAGAACAGCCGGGTCTTGAACGGGTCCAGTCCGGTCACGAACCAGGCGGCCTTCACCGTGTGGCCGGTCGCCGGCAGCAGGAGCGGGGCTCCGGGCCAGGAACGGCGGCTGCCCGCGATGCGAGTTACACGGCCGCGCGTGGAGTCGAACAGATCGGTGAGCGAGGGGAGTTCGCCCGCCTCAGGCTGAGCCGGGCGGCGGGACAAGGATGCGGGGACGGCCCTTTCTCGGAGGAGGTGGCTCACTTCCGAGTACGGCGCCACGCCCGCAGTCGCCACAGTTCGCCGGTCGCGGTGCGTGTTTCCGCGGCCCGCCGCGGACCCTTGCCCTTCGGCCGGGAACGGCCAGGGGCAAGGTCGCGATGCGATCGTCGTGGCTCGTCGTGAAGAGCTGAATCGCGAGCGCGCCCAGGGCGATCATCGCCAGGATCACGACCACCGTCGCGAAGGTATCCATGCTTCTCACCTTCCTTGCGCCGGAGCCGACATGTGGTCGATGGCTGCCCCGACCGGGCCCCGAGACGCCGTGCGGGGGGCTTCATGCCCGCCTTCGGAGTCCCAGACCCGTTCCCGGGCCACATCCCAGTCGGCCTGCGCCGCGATCCGGAAGAGCTCGGCCTCCCGGATCAGGCCGCTCGCGGTGAGAGATCGCGACGGATCACTGGCAGCGGTCATCAGCCGGGCAGCTGTGGCCGCACTCGTCTCCGGCGGGATCACCAGCAGATCCCAGCGGCCGGCGGTGTAGGAGAGCAGCAGCAGCTTGTGCGGGTCCTGCTCGGCCTTGAACCAGCCGACCCGCACCACATGCCCGTGGACGGGCACTTTCCGTGGGACGACCGGCCAGAACGTGGGGTTCACCGTGACACGGGTGATCCGCCCCCACAGCGGGTCGAGTACTGCGATGAGCGCCGGGAGTTCCGTCGTCAGGTCGCGGGAGCGTGGCCACCACGCACCGTCGATCAGGGAGGGAGCGGTGCCGGCCGGCGCCAGCATGAGGCGGAGCGGCAACGAAGAGGAGGCCCGGTCCTCGACCGCCTGCTTGTCCAACATGGTTGCGGTCATGACGCGAACCCTGCCCTGGGCTGGTCTGAGCCGGCCCGGCGTCGTGAATCAGCCGAGAACGACACAGGCATCGAAGCCGGTGTACGAAGTGCTCTCGGTAAGTCCAGGCTACTCCTGGCCGGTGCCCGACGGACCGTTGTGAGGACACCGGCTACCGTCGCGAGGACACCTGCCAGTCGTGAGGACCTGCCGAAGAGCTCAGGCACCGCCGCCGTCGTCAGCGGACGGGACGCCGCCCGGCGCGCCGGAACCCTCGCACCGCGACGACGGCCACAGCGACCACGAAGAGCACGATGCCGATGACCAGCAGATAGCCCAGACCGTCCGCTGCCGAGCCGATGATTCCCAGTACGACAGCCACAAGGACGAGCAGCAGGAAGAGCACCATCACCCGAACCACCTCCTCGTACTGCGTGCTACGTGTTGGACGGTCAGCGGCGTGCGAGCTTGCGTTCGCCGTTGGCGCCCGGCTGGTACGCCATGCCGTAATGCCGGAAGATCGCTTCTTCCTGCTCGGCGGGCAGTACGTCGTCCGTCCCGATCGATGGGGCGTTCCGTACCTGTCCCTTGGTGTAGGAGACCTTGACGTAGTCCGGCCCGAGGACTGCCTCGTCGAGGGGGACGAAGACCAGCCGCTGGCGGGTGGGAAGCCCGGTCCTGACGGTGGCCACGGCCGGTTCGTCGGTGGTCGTGTCCACATAGACGGCTTCGAGCATGCCGATCTTGTGCTGCTTCGGGTCGACCACGTCATGGTTGCGCCACTCGCGGATGTCGGCTGAACGGATCATGTCCTGCTCCCTGCCTGCGCGCCACCGGTTGTGCAACGGCCCCGGCGTATACACACCGGGGCCGCCCTTCCGGGCCATTGCACGTGAGAGTGCGCCGACCTACTTGTCATAGTATGACCGAAACGCCCTTCTGGCATAGGCGGTTTCGGGCAATTCGGCCCCTGGCTCCGGTGTCCTGAAGTGGCACTGTCGCGTCAGTCGCGCTCCTCCTCATCGGCCTCCATGAGCCGAATCCCCTGATGCGTCAGCGTGACCATCGCGGGTGCATTTCCCCGGGTCCAGTCGGCCGTGATAAGCCCTTCGCCCACCAAATATGTGCAGGCCGCGGCCAGATCCTGCTCGGGGATCCCCAAGTCGTCACGCAGCTTCGCCCCGGTGACGCCAAGGAGGCGATTGCCTTCCGTGGCCTCGTACAGGGTTTTCATGATCGCTTCGCGGTAGTTCTTCCGCTCGTGCAGTGTTGCCATGATTGCCGCCACTCGTGCCGAGCACCGACGAAAAGTCAGCTGGGGTACGAGGAACTCCTGGTGTTCACTGTACTCCGGGCCGGGCTCCGAGCACCTGCGTTGACCAGCGGTTTTCTCGGGTACCGGAGCATTGGGCGGCAGCGCTTGGGCGAGCTTCGTCGTGGCCGGTGCGGAGTATCGTGGACCCAGGAAGCGTCTCTGCTTCCCCGGCGGTGACGCCGACATCGCTCCAGGCGGTCGGCGAGCCGCCGAAGCCGCAGACAGGCGATGACGATGCCCGACCCCGACCCGTCACGTGAGGCGAAGCTCCTGCCGGACGCGATTCACCAGGCCGTCCGGCCCGGGACAGCCATCCTGCGGCTGCAGACGACACACGAACGTACGGGAATCCTCGACGGTGCGTGGTGGCCACGGTCCCGCGACATCGGCGCCGAGCTTCCCGGCCTGATCGCCGCGCTGACCGAACACCTCGGGCCTGTCACGCGCGTCGGCCTGGACTCCAGCGCCTGGGAAGAACTGCCGACGCGGTTGATCATCGACGATCGTGTCGTGCACATCGACTCCTCTCCGGTCGGCGACGACACCGTCCTCGTCAGCCGGGGCGATCGAGATCTCTTCTCCCTGCTTGTGGTACCGCCGCACGCGACACCCGACGCGGCGCGCGACGCGATGGCCAGGGCCGTCCGCGCCGACAACCTCACACAGGCGGCGCAGATCCTCATCGACACCGGTACCGGTCGAGTGCTCCCGATCGCCACGGAAGCCCCATAGCCCGGCCAGGATCACCACGACCCGTATGCCGTGTGCGGCGCCCGGTGATGCGGTGCGAGACGCCCGGCGATCGGCCGCGCGAGCCGGGTCCGCCTCCTTTCGCGGCAGGCAGGAGTACGGTGGAGCAAGCGAGGCCCCTTCGTATGCCGGTGCCATGCCGGTTTCGGCCTCGCGGTTCCACGACAGCGGGTGCTCGCGCTCGAGGCAGGTTCCGCCCCCATGACCGCCGAAGCCCTTCCGTTGCCCGACGGGCCGTCGGCCGAGGTCCGATTCGTCTCCCCGTACCCGGAAGTGACACGACAAGCCGCCGATGCGCTCCGCTGGTTCTTCGCCTTCGACGAAGACAGCAGCTACCGGGCGGGCCCCACCAGCGCCCGCCATGGCGTGGACCGCGGCCAGATCGACCCCTCCGCTGCCGTCATCCGCCTCCTCGAACGCCTCGGCTGGGTGTACGACGTGCGCTGGCCGGCACCGGACCGCGTCGCCGCCCGCCGCGTGTGAACCCGGCCTTCCCCTTTTCTCGCGTTTCTCATGGCAGTTGACAGGAGCCTTCATGACGACCGCACTGCAGCCCCCGCTTCCCTCGTACCCCCTCCTCCGTCTGCGTCTCGCACCCCGCGCCGGCATGCCGCGCCGCATCGACGGAGTGTGGTGGCCCCGCTCGTACGACCTGCTGGTGGAACTCCCGCGGCTGCTCGCCGGGTTGCCGCAGGCCTGGGGACACATCAGCAGTGTCACGGTCAACGGGGCGACGTGGTCCGCGACCCCCGGCCGGATGCTCGTCTTCAACCAGGTCGTGCGCCTGCGCAGGTCCACCACTATGTCCGCCCCGGACACGGTCTGCCTCCTTGCCCCCAGCCGGGGGCGCTGGGACCTGCTGGTCGTACCGCCCGACACCCCGCCCGATACGGCCGAGCCGCTCATGGCCGCTGCCGTGGGCGACGACACCATCTGATCGTGAGCGGTGCGCGGGGAGTGCCGTCCGTATGGCGAAGCTGCGCGATGGGCCTCGCCCACCCTGGCCAGCTGTGGTTGCCTGAGACAGCACCGGTCGCTGCTGGTCATCCTTGCTGAGACGGAGCACCATACGGCAGCTTCACCCGCCAGGGTCGTCCCAACAGCCCGTTCTGCGGCGGTGGGGCGTAATCGGGCCCGGCCGCCGTCCGGTTGTCGCGCCGGGGGCCGGAGTGCGGCAACGATCAGGATCACGGTCACATCCCTGTGATCAGTCGCCTCGGCCCGGTCGGGGTGGCCGGGTAACACGAGGAAGTGCCCTCCCTGCCCTCTCACGCCTCCTCAGGAACCTGTGCCCGATAACCCGTCGGGCTGCCGTGGAGGGCTTGTTCCGCCGCCATGAGCTCGCTCGCGGTCATCGGAGGGCCGGAGCCGTCGCTTGCGGCGGCCATCAGTCGGGCGGCTGCCGGGGGGCTGACCTCCGGCGGTATCACCAGCAGGTTCCACCGGCCGGCGGTGTAGGACAGCAGCATGATCTTGTACGGGTCCAGCTCCCGCGCGAACCAACCGACCTTCACCACATGACCGTTGACGGGCACCTTGCGCGGGATGACCGGCCAGTACTGAGGGTTGACGGCGATCCGGGTGATCCGTCCCCACAGAGGATCCAGCACGTCGGCCAGAGCGGAGAGTTCGCCTGGCAGGTCCCGGGAGCGGGGCCACCAGGCGCCGTCCAGGCCCCGTCAGGACGTGCTCATGGGCTTCAGCGCGAGGCGGGTGCTCGGAACCCTGAAGGGCACCATCCGCAGCGGGGCAAGGTCGGTGGTCGCGGGCATCGCGCGAACCCGTCTCCAGACCGCTGTCACAGGCTCGGCCCGGTGTCGTCACTCGCCGAGAACGACACCGACGTGGAGGCCGGTGTGCGAAATACTCTTGATGCCTCCACGCTACTCCGCTGGGACGTCGAACGGGCCCCGGTGAGGCGCGGGTTGTGAACACTGCCCTGCACACCTCTGATGAGTGCCGCCACCCTCCGCGGGAGCAGAGAAAGAGTGCCGCGAACCGACCAGGAGACCAAGGGACGACCCGAAGTCCAAGGAGGCAGGACTACGGGGCCATGCCGACCTCGATGAGGAGAACGCTTCAGACCTCGTCCGTCTGCTTGCGGTCATCCTCCGAGGACTGACTGGTCACCAGCCAGGACCGGGCCGGCTCCGCCGGGCGGGTGGTGTCCACGGTGAGGTGGAGACGGGTCCCGCCCTCGCTGCCCGCCGGGTAGCTGCGCTGCTCGACGGAGGCGAAGCAACGACGGAGAACCTCCGCAACCGTACGGGAGACTTCGGGGGACGCGGCCACGATGCGTACTTCGGCGTGCCCGGCAGGGGGGACTTCCAGTGGTTCCATGGTGATCTCGTCCTTCAAAACGACGTGACGATGGGCATAAGTCCGTCGCGCACACCCCACCGCCTCCAGCGAGAAGGAAGCCCTACATCATTGGCCGTCCCCGTCGCGGGGTTCGCGGTGAGTGGTGCCGCCGGGAGATCCTGCAGGCCCACCGACTGCCGGGTCTTCCGGCTTCGTCGGCCGATCCCCGGCAGGACATCACTGTAGTGGGATGCCGCGATCCTTTGGTTGTGCCTGACGTTCAAGCCATGGATCAGCAGCACGCCCAGCATGATCATGGCCATGATCGCGGCTACGGTGACGACGATCTCCACGTCCTCACATCCCTTCGGCGGAGCTCAGGGGGCCCGATACCCTGGCGCCTCAATGCCCGAATCCGAGCCCGTAGGCCCTCCGAAAGGGCACTTCACCTCGACTCTGGGCACGCAGGGCACGCCCCCCAAATTGGCCTAGACAACAAACAAACCCCAGGTCGCTGACCTGGGGTTTCATCGCAGAGCGGGTGACGAGAATCGAACTCGCGCTCTCAGCTTGAAGCTACGGCGCTTGCGTAGCCGAATAACCTCTGACCTGGGTGGATGTCGTCCTGCCGACGTGGTTGTGCGGCCTGCTCGCACCGTTGTTGACCGTGGTTGTCCGCTTTTACGGGCACGGACAGGGCACGGCCACGGTTTGTGTCGTACCGCAGCACGGTCATGCTTGCGGAGAGGTTAATCGGACGCGAGTCAAGCGACGTGCTCACGGATGATGTTGCACGCGTAATGCGGTGACATGTGAACAGCGGCTGCAGATCGACGCCCCGCACGGTGTCGTCGATGTCGTGACCGACTACGCGAGTCCGGGTTCCGCGTCGACCGCGCACACCACGAAGAGTGAGTCCTGCGCGGACAACCCGTCCGCCTAGCGGCCAGACCCGTTACGGCGTGCGGGTGCTGTATTCAGTGTGAGCAAGCCAACTCGGTCGTAGGGACGGGTAATTGCCCAGTTTTAGCGCTTGCGCTGTTCACGGATGGCAATATGCGCGGCAACGGCGGGACCGCACAGACGGGCGCAACGGGTGTACACGTTTCTCAAGACTCTGGCCAGCACATGGGCGGGCATGGTCCGGTTACCCGGCCTGGCCGAGGAGGGCCTCTCGGCCGCCAGAGGCTGGGTCGCCGAGCTCACGCTGCTGGACAGCCCGGCGGCGGTGCACGAACGCGTTCGTCGTACGCATCCGGGTTTACGTGTGACAGGGACGCTCGCTCTGCTGCACAGCGTGCGGGACGGCATGGCTCGGGGGGACGAGACCGGACCGCCGGTCCAGGGGGCCGGGGAGCTGCTCCTCACCGTCCTTGCGACCTCCGACGGCGAGAAGGGCTGGAGGGCGGCGCAGGGCATAGTGCACGGATGGGACCTGTTCAAGGCGCATGGGCACTTCATTGTCGGAGCCGCACAGCCCCCGACGGCGCGATGGCAGGCCCACCGCGCATATCGGCTGGCCGCCGACGAATACGCCGCCGGCCGCTCCGGCCGAGCCCGGGGTCTCGCGGTCCTCGCCTCGTTCGCTGCCGCCGTCGCCGGAAGTGACGCCGGCGGGACGAAAGACGTCAGGCCGGCCTTCGACCGACTGGCCGAAGTGGAGCCCGAGGCCGCGGCAGAGCTCGAGCGGGCTTTGGCGGAGACCGGGAAGATTCTGGGAGCGGGGCGCGCGAGCGCTGTACGGAAGCACTCGGCGCGCACGGACACGGCCGATCGTGAGGATGTGGTCGGAGGCTCGGCCGCGGGTCCGCCGGGGAGAACCACTCTGGAGAGGGCTGAGCACCTCCAGAAGGAGGCTCTGCGGCTGGCCGACAGCCTCGAACGGGCCGTCGAGAGGGCCCGCGAGGCCGACCGACTGCTGGCCGGGCTCGACAGGCCGCCCACCGCGATGACGGCGCTCGTGGGCGAGCTGACCCGGCGCGAAGCGTGGCGGGACGCCCTGCGGGTGCTGGACGATCAGCACCGTGCTGCCCCGCAGGACAAGGAGATAGTCCACCGCATGGCCCGGTGCCACGCACAACTCGGCGACTGGCCCAAGGCCAGGGAGCTGCTGACGGAGCTGATGGGATACCGCGCCGGCAAGCGCGTGGGCATCCAGCACATGGCCACCCTCCAGGTGTTGTGCGACCTGGCGGTCGCCCTCGGCCACGACCACGGTCCCGAATGGGAGAAGTGGGTCAAGGAGTTGGAGGTGGGCGTTCCGTTCACCGCCATGTTCGAGGGTGGCCCCGAGCGAAGGACACCGCGTAAACCACGCACGGCCGTGCACATGGAACGGCGCGGAGCCGACGGGTATCTCGGCTTCAACCCCGGAGTCGACTTCAGGGCCCTGTCGGAGAAGGAGCACCAGGCCCACCTCATGGCGGCCATCGCCGCCTGGTTGCCCGAACGAGAACGTGCCGGCCTGCTCCGGGACTTTGCCAAGCGTGACCCGGACGGGACCGCCGAAGTGGCGTCCCTGGCGAAGCGGAACGTGGCCGAGGAACACTTCCGCAGGGGCGAACGGCACTTCGAGGCGGGCAGGCTCGACCAGGCGCAGCGGGAGTACGAGACGGCCATCGAGCAGGACCCCGATCACGCGGATGCCTGGTGCTGTCTGGGTGTCGTTCTCCGTTACCGCGGGCAGCACCACCTCGCCCAGGCGCACAGCGAGGAGTCCCTGGCCATCGAGCCCACTGCCCACGGGCACGGGCTGCTCGCCCAATGCCTGCTGAGCACCGGGGCGGGACCGCGGCGGGCCCGGGAGCAGTTTGCGAAGGCCCTTGAACTCGATCCGGCCGAGGGACTGATACGGGAGGCGCTGGCCAAGCTCGACGAGCAGCAACCGGCCTGGCCGTTCAGCCGCCCGGGCAGTCTTGACGCCACCCCGGACCGCCAGGACTACATACTCGGCCTGGCGATGTTCCTCGGCCCCGTCGCACCCGTCGACCCGTCCCGTCGGCCCTCGGCCCCGCCCCCGGACCTGGCCGGATGCGGGGACGCCCTGCTGGCCGCGGTCCGGAACAACGAGCCAGGAGGCTTCGTTCACGTCGCCGACGACGAACTGCGTGCGGCCGCCTGGATCGCCGCGGCCGACCCGCACCGCCTCGTCAGGGCGACCCTGCAGGCGTATTTCATCGCGGAGCACTATCGACACAAGGACCGGGACGTCGACCGCTGGAAGCTCTGGACCCAGCGGATGCTGCGGCTCGCCCAGGCCCTGCCCGAGGACCTCGCCCCGCACCCGAGCCGGCTCGGCCTCGGCCGTGACCGGCTGCTCGCCTACGCCTTCTCCGCGGTCGCCGACGTCCGGATCGCCGACCACCAGTTGCCGGAGGCGCAGGCGTGTCTGCAGCGGGCCCGGGACCTGCTGCTCGCGGACGAGGCCGAGCGTCGCAGGACCGGTGAGGGCGTGGCCGAGTACGACCGGCTGTTCGCCCCGCGCAGCGTCCTCGCCTCAATGCTGCGCCGGCTCGCGACGGTGTGCCGACGGCTGGGTGACCGGATGGCCGCGCTGACCTACGCCCACGAGGCACAACGCGCGCAAGAGGACCGGCCCACGACCCGCACGGAGGTCGAGAAGTACGTCGCCGCGGGGCGCCGCGCCCTGCGGCAGGGCAAGTCGGACTTCGGCATGGGCGCGTTCCAGGAAGCCGTGCGCCTCGCGGAGGACGAGAACCCCCATCTCATCGTGCCCGTCACGCAGATCAACGCGATCGTCGCGCTGGGCCGGGCGCGGCATGTCATGGGGATGCACCGCAGCGCACTGGCGTGCTTCGCGCGGGCCCGGCAGCTGGAGGAGCAGACCGGCATGTCCCGCCGGGCGACCGGCTGCCATCTGGACATCGCCCGTGTGCTCCGCGCCCGCCCCGACATCGCCGAGGCCCTGGGCGGCGACGCACGGCACCACGCGGAGCAGGAGCTTCTCCTCGCGAGCGTGCGTGACGAGACCGGCGCCGGGGGCGGGGACCCGCTGTGCTGGACGGCGTCGGACGGCGTCCGGTACCGAGTGACCAAGGCCGAGGAGGCCGGGCCGGCGCTGCTGGAACTCGCCGGGCTGCTCGAGGAGTCGGGCGAGGACGACACCGCCGTACGTCTGCTGATGATGGTCACGCACGTCGCCGACCTGCTGCGGGCGAACGCGGCCGACGCCGATCAGCGGATCGCGATCCAGAACGAACAGATTGGATCCTTCGCCGAGTTGACCCGCATTCACTTCCGTCGCGCCGACGGTGACGGGGACGCGGACGCGTTCCGGCAGGCCTGGGCCGCCCACGAGGCGATGCGGGCCAGGACGTTCCTCGACGCGCTGGGCGAGGCCGAACTCACCATGCCCACCGACGTGCCGGCCGGGCTCGTACGACGCGAGGCGGCGCTGCTCGCCCGGCGCGCGGGCCTGCGTGCCTGGACGGGCGAGCGCAGCCCGGAGTTCTGGGAGTCGTACCGCGAAGTCCAGGGTGAGCTCGACGACATCTGGGCGGCCATACGGCAGGAGGCCCCGGCTGCCGCGGCCTACGTCGAGGTACGGCAGGGCCGGCCGGCCGACCCGGACCACATCGCGAAAACCCTGAGGATTCTGGCGAACGGCCGGACCGTAGTGCTGGCGAGCCTGGTACTGCTCGACGACAGGAGGCTGGGCGTGATCGCGCTGCGCTCCGACGGCTCCAGCCCACGGATCCGCAGCCTGCCGACCGATGTGGGGGAACTGGCCCGATTTGTACGGCAGAACTTCGGTGCCAGTGACCGGGTACGGCCGCTGGCGGCCGACATGGAGGACCTCTTCCAGCACCAACTGGCCCCCGTCGCCGACCTGTTGGCTTCGGTCTCCGATCCGGAGGACGTGCTGCTCGTCTGTCCGACCGGCTTCCTGCACCACGTTCCGCTGGGGGCGGTCAACACCGGCGGGCGGACCTTGCTGGAGCGCAACCCGGTGAGCCTGCTGCCCAGCGGCTCCTTCCTGCGGGTGGTGGGGTCCGCGCGCTCCGGCTCCGCCGACCGCCACGCCGAGGTCTTCGGCGACCCGACCGGTGATCTGCACGGCACGCGTGCGGAGGCGCTGCGTCTCGCCGCGGAGTTCGGTGTCCGGCCCGTGCTGGGGCGGGACGCGACTGTGAGCGCCGTCCTCGACGCGCTCACCCGGACCTCGGTTCTGCACGTCGCCGGGCACGCCCGCTTCGACGCCACTGACCCGCTGGACTCCGGTCTTGTCCTCGCCGACGGGCTGCTCACCGCGCGGGACATCATCCAGCTCAGGGCGCCGGACCTGTCCCTCGTGACGCTGTCGGCCTGCGAGACGGGAGTGAGCGCGACCGACGACGCCGACGAACTCGCCGGTCTCACCCGCGCGTTGCTCTTCGCCGGTGCGGACTCCATGCTCGTCAGCCTGTGGAAGGTGCCGGACGGCCCCACGGCCGAGATCATGGGAGCCTTCTACGACGGCATCGGCCGACGCGGCCTGAGCAGAACCGACGCGTTGCGCGAAGCCGTCCTGACGGCCCGGGAGAACAACGGCCGTAACCGCTTCGACCGTTGGGCGGGATTCCAACTGATCGGCGACTGGCGCTGACAGCGCCGTACGGGGAAGAGCACGGAGTAGACAGAGTGAAGTTGACGGACAACGAATTCCAGCAAAGCGTCGACCTGGAATTCGAGATCGATCCGGACGCATGGGACCCCGAACTCGCCACGCGCGCAGATCCGGGCGGGACGCGGCCACCCGCGGTCCTCAGCGACGAGGAGCTGAGGATCTTGCGGCGCGGAAACCGCATCGCCATCGCACGCGGCACGGCGGAGACCGTGGAGAGCGCCGAGCTGCCGGTCGAGTCAGCCGCCTACCACGTACCGCTGCTGTTCATCCTGCACGCGCATCCGGAATGCACGTTCTCGTGGGGGCGCGTCCAGGTCGACCTCGGCCTCACACCGGGCACCACCGTCATCGACATGTCGCCGCGCGAGGTGCAGGAACTGCCCATGGAAGTCGAGAGCCGCCGGGTCGTCGGTCTGTCCTTCAAGACCGTGGCGCGCGTCGCCGACCTGACCGCCCAGTCCGAGCAGGCGACGACGCGCACCGTGTACGTCCCCACCCTCACCACGTCCGGGGTGGGCTTCCGCAAGGCGTGCTGGGACTTTCATCCCCGGTCCGGCTATCTCCACACCGACCAGGAACTGCACCTCTTGGTGAGCGCGCCGGCCGCGACCCCGGTCCAGGCCGACCTCACCGTCCGGGTAAAGGCCTCGCTCCAGGGCCGGCCCGCCATCCCCCTGCTGGCCCGTGTGCGGGACATCCAGCGCCAGCTCCACCTGGCCGGACCCCAGATCGTCTGAGGACACGAGCGAGCAATGATCCCCTTCCCGCACGACCCTCTTGCCGCCCAGGCCCTGGAGAGCCTGGGAAGGCGGATGGACAACGTGTTTGATCCGGCACCCTGTCTCGCGCCCGAGGCCGACGACGAGATCGCCCTGGTCCTCACGGCGGCACGTGGCAGGCCTGAGGAGCTGCTGGTCGCCGTCATCGTGGCCGGGGTCCTCCACCTGCGGTTCGGGGCCCTCCCGGCAGCCGAGGGCCGGACGTCACTGGTGAGGGCCGTCGGGCTGCTCGTGCCCTACGCGCGCTGGGACCCCGAGGTGCGGCACCTGCTCAAGAGCGTCGCGCAGACGGCCCCCGAGCTGCTGCCGGCCGGCCTGCGTGAGGAACTACGCACCCCGGGCATGACCTTCGGCAGGTTCAAGGCCATGTGCGCCCGGGACATCATGAAGAAGTGCAAGCCGACGTCCGCCGACGCGCCGGAACTGCTGCACGCCATCGAGCTGTTCCGCCACTCTCTCGACGACCCCTCTGCGGCGCCCGCGGAACGCGCCGAGCGTCTCCACGACCTCTCCCTGGCCCTGGAGACCAGGGAGAAACTGCCCGGCGACCTGGCCGATCTGGAACCGGACATACGCGCCTGGCGGGACGCGGCGCAGTCCGCAAATCCCGGCACCCCCGAGCACGGTCTCTACCTCCACCGGCTGAGCGGCACTCTGGAGAGGCGCTTCCAGTCGCAAGGCCGCCAGGCCGACCTGGACGAGGCCGTGAGCACGGCCCGCGCTGCCTGCGCGGCCGTCGCCGACGGTCACAAGTACCTTCCGATGTTCCAGAACAATCTCAGCCGCTACCTGTGTCGCCGCCACCAGCGACTGGGCAGCCGAGCCGCAACCGTCGACCTGGACGAAGCGGTCACTGCCGCACGGGCAGCCGTCCGAAGCGCGGGGCCGAGCCACGATCTCCTGCGAACCTTTCGCTCAACCCTGACCAAGGCACTCCACGCCCGTTTCCAGGCCATTGGGGACTGGCGCGATCTGCGAGAGGCGATGGGACTCGATGCCTCGTCGCCGCGCTGAGCCACCAGCTGCGCAGCATCGAGGGCATCCGAAAGGGGGCTCCACCGCGTCCACGATCGAGCCCTTCGGCGCCCGCCGGTACTTCGGCGGATCGTCGCTGGCCACCGCCCGCCGCACGGTGTTCCGGGCAATCCCCAGATGCCGCGCGATTCCCTTGATCGACATGCCCTCCGCACGGTGCAGTCGCCGGATCTCGGCCCAGTCCTCCACACCGATCACCTCTTCCACCTGACTCCCATGGAGCCAGACTGATCACTTGATCCCGGAAGGGGTCACTTTTCATCGACCGATAGAGGGTCACGGTTCACGGAGCGTCGACACCCTCAGGATCGGGTTCCAGGCGAACCAGTTGAGAACCTCAGCGCCCAGTTCCCAGGGTGCGTTCAGCAGCGCCTTCTTTGTCATCTCCAAGTCTGCGGTGACGTCGTCCGGCGTCGGCCCGATGCGCTTCATCAGATCGCCGCGCTTGCGGAAGAACTCCTCGTCCTCGCCGCGCAGGCGACCGATCGCCGCCTTCACGCAGGCAGACCACCTCGTGCCCAGATAGCTTGCTGACGCTGGTAAAGCCATGCGGCTCCAGTGGAAGACGACGTTTCTGGCGAGGATGCCGCGTGTGCCAAGACCGAGCCGCCGGGTGCTTCCGGCGCGGCAAGAACCTGGCCGCAGTGCTGTATACCGGCCATCCATTTTGCCTGCGGGGTGAGCTGGTCCGCGTCCGCTCGGGCAGGAATCGGCCACCGCCCGCTGCACGCATGGGAGCGCAGTCAGGGCGTGATCGCAAGCGTTCGTAGGGCCGCCGCCGAGGCGACCAGGCCCTGCCGCTCCAGTCTGGTGATCACGTCCGCCACTGTGCCTGGCGGCTTCGCCAGCTGTCCGCGATCCTCTGCACCGCGCCGTAGACGACCTGCGGGGCCAGATCGATCTGTGCCTCCAGGAAGGAGTCCGGATGCACAGCTTCGACGTCCCAGGGAGCCAGGGCATCGGTCGGGAAGTCCTTCAGGTTGAAGGTGACGACGGCCTGTGCTTTGGCCCGGATCGCCGCGGCCAGTACGTGCCGGTCGTCCGGGTCTGGCAGTTCCACGGCATCGATCAGTGGTTCGTGTCCCTTGACCAGGCAGTCCCGGATTGCAGCGTTCATCAAGGCGCGGACGCGGTCGAGCTTCTCGGGCGGGATGTCCGGGCGGTTCTTGAGGATGTTACGGAATGTCTCGTCGAGGATCTGATCGGTTCACTTGGCTTGGACGAGGCCGCTCTGCGCGATTCGGATGAGGACGTCGCGCAGGGTGTTGGGGTAGAGGACGTTGGCTTCGTAGATGGCGACGAAGGCCATGTGCTAGATCATTCCCATTTCCTGGCCGAGCTGGGTGAGCTCGTCGGCGGCTTTGCGGCGACGCTGGTCGTCCTTGCGCATGTACTGAAGGAGCGAGGACGCGGTGATCCGCCGGTGTGTGCCGACGGTTCGGTACTCGATTTCTCCGGCCTCGAGCAGGCCGATGAGGAATGGCCGCGACACGTTGAGCATGTCCGCTGCCTGCTGTGTGGTGAGCTCGGCGTCGGACGGGACGATCGAGACGGCGCGGCCGGCCCCCAGGTGGGCCAGCATGCCGGCGAGCAGTTCCACGGCCTCGCGGGGTAGGGCGAGGGGCTCACGCTCTCCGTCCTCGACCGTCACGGTGATCTCTGCGAGGTCTTGGTGTGCCGCCAGGTAGCTGCGGACCTGTGCGAGCGCGTGAGCTGCAGCCGCGGCCTTCTCGGGTGGCAGCTTCACGGGCCGGATGTCTGTCTTGGTCATGGTGCGCCCCTGTCGGTGCGGGAGGCAGGCGTTGAGTCTGCGTATACCCATTATCCGAAACAATCGAAGTAAACGCAACAAGTGAAACAAGGTGATGGTTCGGGAGGCTGTCGAGCCCGCGGTACTCCGAACATCCGGCCCTCTTCGCCAAGGGAACGGCAAGCTACGGCGCTTGGGCGGGCTCTATGGTTCTGACCTGCGCAGATGCCTTCTCGCTGAGATGGTCGTGGTGCTGGATCGCACTGTTGTTGACCGTGGCTGTCCGCTCTCTTGGGCACGCTATGGGCACGACGCTGCCTAGAGGGGAGACCAGGGTGTCCGCGCGGTCCCGGCAGAGCCTGGGGCGGCACCGACTCGCAGGTCGGCCGAGTGGGTCCGTCGCGACTGCACACGGATACGCCTGTCTGTTCTCTTGCCCCCCGCTGCGAGGCCCGGCATCCACCGCCCTCCTTCCTCAGGTGAAGTCGTTGCCGATGCCATGCGCCGCGTCCTGACCTGAGCGGACGTGCGGCCGGGCGCGCATTGGGGCGGGGCTCGGACGGGGGCCTTGGGCCCCGTCCTGGGCTGCGCCGACGGCTCTGGGCCGATCATGCTTCGTGATCCAGGCCTGGAGCCCCACCGGAAGGAACTTGTGTGCGGCACCAGTTGTGGCGATCATGCGCCCATGACTTACGCGAACCGAAGATCGATCCTGGCCGCAGTCGCTGCCGCCGCCACGGCGGGACCGTTGATCCTGGAGTCCGTCTTCGCCACGGCCCATGCCGCCGACACCGCGGATCTGCACGGCTCCAACACCGAGTTGTACGCCGACCCCTCCCTCGTCGAGGGCACCGACTACGGACGCCGCTACCGCCGTCAACCGGTCTTCGACGACAGCCTGGCCACTGGCCAGTCGCTCACCAAGACCGTGGTCATCGCCCCGCACGGCGGTGGCATCGAGACCGGCACTTCCGAACTGTGCCTGGCCATCGCCGGGTACCACCCGGCGACCCTGGAGGTCACGCCGATCGGTGGGGCGGTTCACGACTACTGGATGTTCGAGGGGCTGCGCTCCAGCAACAACGCCGAGTTGCACGTCACCTCAACCCACTGCGACGACCGGATTGCGCGCTCGCTGTGCGCGGGCGCCCTCAACGCGGTCTCCCTGCACGGCTGTACCACGTCTCAGGCCAGCCTCCCGGACGGCACCCAGGCGGTGTTGGTCGGCGGGCTCAACACCACGCTGAAGCAATATCTGCTGGAGAGCCTCACAGCAGCTGGCGTCCAGGCCGAGGACGCCTCCGGCAGCGAGGGACTGGGCGGGGTGAACCCGGCCAACATCGTGAACCGCACACTGCTCGGCCAGGGCGCCCAACTGGAGATCACCACGCCGCTGCGTACCGCCATGTTCGGCACCAACACCCGGGCGGGCCGCAAGAACACCACGACGCAGATCTTCTGGGACGTCGTGCAGGCGGTCCGTCAGGCGGTGGGCAGGATCGAGGCCGAACAGACCGTCGCCTGAAGCCCCGCCCCGGTGGAGCTCCGACACACGCTCGCCTGTGGACGGCGCCCGCTGCGGCGCGGTGCCGGGGGCGCGCCGTCAATGCCCGCCAGCCCGACGTGCTGGCTGCCCAATGCCGCGAGCGCGCCCGCATCCGCAGCGAGAAGGGCATCCGCCGGGGCGGACGAAGGCGAAAACGGCGGGGAGCGAGAGGTGGCGAAATGCCAGGTCCAGGCACGCGCGGCCGGCCTCGCCGGCGATCCCATGGCCTTGGGCCCGTGGGTGCAGGGCGAAACCGAGGTCGACTCCGTGCTGGGCCCGATTACGCAGTCCCACCCGGCCGAGAAACGCGTGCGTCGCCGCATCCCTGACCGCAAAGTCGCCGTAGCCGTGTCTGCTCCAGTGGGCGACGTGGCCGTCGCACATGGCCTCGGCCGCGGATCGACTGTCCGCCCGGCCGGTCGCCAGCCATCGCATGACGCTGTCCTGACTGACCACGGCCTCAAAGAGATCGTCGCTGTCCCCGCGGCGGATCGGCTCCATCACAAGCCTCTGGGTGCGCAGAACGGGTCCACTTAACCGGGCCACTCAGCAACTCCTCTCGATCAAGGACTGAAGGAGCGTACCCGGCGACTCTCTGGAGCGATCGGGAGGCAACCGGTGAACCTATCCGGACAACGGCACTGGGCCTTCTCTTTCGGATCGTTCTCATGGGCGAGGGATAGGTTGCCCGCCATGACTGAACTCGGACCCGTGGCCTGGCCACCTGCCCCGATCAGAACCGGACGGCTCGTGCTCCGCGAGCCCGAGGCCCGAGACCGGGCGGCGTTCATCGAGCTGCTCGCCTCGCCGGAGGTGCACACCTACCTCGGAGGCCCCCGGCCGCGTGACGAGCTTGAGCGCGAGATGCCCGAGGTGCCCGAGCGGTGGCCGGGGAGTTTCGTCGTCGATCTCGACGGGGCGATGATCGGCCAGATCCTGCTCAGGAGAGCACCGGAGCACCATCGCCCGGCTGCCGCGGGGAAGGCCGATCTCGGCTACCTGTTCCTGCCGCGAGCATGGGGATTCGGATACGCCGCCGAGGCGTGCGCGGCGGCACTCGACTGGTTCGACGGCGTCCTTCCCGGCGAGCCGGTGGTGCTCGCCACCCAGACCGCCAACGTCGGCTCGATGCGCCTCGCGGCAAAGCTGGGGTTCACCGAGGTAGAGCGGTTCCGGGCCTGGAACGCTGAGCAGTGGCTCGGCATGCGGTCCCCGGTCACGCCGTCCGATTGAGCCATAGCCCAGCCCTTATGGTGCGGTTGTGGTGCGCCACCCGCCCACCGGTCTAGACAACAAAGAACCCCCGGGTCTCTGACCTGGGGGTTTCACATAGAGCGGGTGACGAGAATCGAACTCGCGCTCTCAGCTTGGGAAGCGATGGCGCTTGCGCGGCCTTCATGGCGCTGACCTGCGAAGGTGCTTTGTCCTTGGAGTGGTCGTACGGGCCGGATCGCACCCTTGTTGACCATGGTTGTCCGCCCATATGGGCACGCCGTGGGCACGGCGCCGTGGAGTTCAGGGGCACAGCCTCCGTATCGCCCCTTCCTGGCTCGGAACGCCTCGGCGGGCAGGTCGGCGTCAGGGTGCCGTCGCGAATGCACATCGACGCCGTGCTCCGACCACAGCGCCACAGGTGTTGTCCCTGGGAGAGGCGCGCACGCGTGGTGGTGGCGGTATCACCGGCAAGGCGAAAGGCCCCCGCGCCGGAACCTTGGCGGAGAGCCGCCGACGGAAGGGCGGAGCCGGCCAGGCCTCGCTCTTCCGTCGGCGGATGGTCAGGCCGGGCGTAGTGGAAGGGCGTTGAAGGTGTGGTCCGCCCAGACGCGGCGGGTGGCTTCCGCCGGGTAGGGCGTGACGCGGGGTTCGGTGTCGATGAGCTGGGTGAGGCGCTGCTCGGTCTCGTACTCGGGCCAGCCGGGGGTGCCGGTGGTGGCGAAGGCCGCTTGGAGGCCGTCCCCGTCGACACCGCACACCTCTCTGCCAGCCCATCCTGTTCCGCACAATTCCGCCGGCAACCGCCCGGTCGCGAAGGCGGCTCTGCCCCGGCGGGGCACGGTGATCGGCTAGCTGGGCTAGGGGCCAACTTCCTGATTCCCCAGCTCGTGGTCCTCGGTGCCGTGAAGACCTCATGGAACTGGGGAGAGACGGCCACCGACGCCGGGCGGCTGCTGCTGCTCGCGTGCAGCATGGGCATCCTGATCGGCGGGACGCTGACCACCTTCCTCAAGAACATCGCCGACCCTCGGACCCTGCTCGCGGCCGGCTTCGGCCTCTTCCTGGTGGAGTACCTGGCGATCGCCCTGTTCCACGGCACGCACCAGGTCGTTCCGGTGGCGCTCTTCCTCGGTGGGATCGGGGTCGGGATGTGCAGCGCGTCCGTCGCCAACCTGGTGATACGAGGCGTCGAGCCGTCCCTGACCGCGATCGCCATGTCGGCGAACTACACCTGCGGCTCGTCGACGGATCGGTCCTCACCCAGGTGCTCGCGGCGATCCTGACCGCGAGTGCGACCGCGCACGGGGCGCGGCGACCGAGCGGGCCTTCGAGGCGGCGGCGTTCACCTGTGCCGGCCTGGTCCTGATCGGAGGACTGTCGACGATGCTGATCCCGAAGAGCGAAACAGTCCAGCGGTCTTGAAGCGACCGGGAGCACAACCGGAGGAGATCGGCTGGAGAGCGTCAGGGTGCGCCAGGTGTTCGGCCGGGCCGCCGACGCTGGTGCCGATCAGTTCCCCGAAGCTGATGGTCGGCCACCTGATCGGCACTGCTGGCGCCCCGACCCGGACTGTGCGCCGTAGCCGCCCGCAAGTCCGAGGCTGGGCAGTGTCCGGGGCGGCCGGCGTGGGCCGTCCCGGACACTGCCGGCGTCGGCCGTCCCGGAGCGACTTGCCTCCAGCCCGGGCGCTGGAGGCAAGTGTCCGGCAGTGGCTGCGGCGTGTGATCGTGAGCTGGTCTGATCGCGATCGTGGAGCAGGATCAGACCGTCGCGACGCCCAGCACCAGCGGCGCCACGGAAACGAGCAGGATGGTGGCCGGGATGCCGCTTCCCTTCTTGTCGCCTCCACGGAGGTGCGTGATCACGGCGCCCAGGAAGTACAGGACGACACCGATCGCCGCCGCGATGCCCAGCGGTCGGTAGGCGATGCCGGCGAGCAGCCCCAGAGCGCCCGCGATCTTGACCAGGCCGAGCGGCACGAACCAGCTGTCGGGCACCCCGAGCGCCTTGAGTCCGTCTGTGATCTTCGGGTCGCGGGTGATGTCGGGAACGGCAGAGAAGACCAGCACCAGGGACAGCACGACAGCGAGGACGACATAGGCGATGAACACGGAGAACTCCGGAGGGAGAAGGGGACCGTCGATCGGTCCGGGAGTACAGGGCGGCAAGCGATGAGCCGCGGAAAATAATGTAAGTGCTTCAATGATTTACTGCAACCGACTGTTTCCTGACTTGCTACGGTCGGACCATGGCCAGCGAACGATCCGGGGGCACCGCCCCCGCCACCAGCGCTCCCGTCAGCTCCCCCATCGGCGACGACACCCCCGGATCCGCCGGTCCCGACTCCCGCCTCGCCCTGCTCCTGGCGCGGCACGGTGGCGCCACCGACACCTGGATCCGTGAGGCACTCACCGCCTCCGGGGTTACGCCCCGCCAAGCCGTCGTGCTGATGTACCTCGACGGCGGTCGGTTCGGCCAGCGCGACCTCGGTGCCCGGCTGGGCGTGGACCCCAGCGTCCTGGTCGCTCTCCTCAACGCGCTGGAGGACCGCGATCTGGTACGACGGCGCCGTGATCCGGCCGACCGCCGCCGTCACATCGTCGAGATCACCGAAGCGGGCACGGCCGCCGTCACCAAGCTCGACGCCGCCATCGGCCGCGTCGAGGACGAGCTCTTCGCCGACCTCACCCCGCAGGAGCGCGACACCCTGCGCTCACTCCTGGCCCGTGTCCGCACCACCCACGACGGCGCCTGCGACGCCTAGCCGACCACGAACTGCTGAATGCGTGAACGTGCCCGGGGCGCCGAGCGCTTCACGCTCGGCGCCCCGTTCTCGCAGGCGATGCGGCGGAGCGCTGAGGGAACGCGGGCCCGGCCCCTTCAGCAGGAGTGGGGAACACTGAGTCCATCACGGTCAGACCGAGCCGTCGTCGAGGCACTTCCCGGCCTCGTCGTACCGGTAGATGCCGTGGCCGGTCTTGCGGCCCAGGCGTCCGGCCGCAACCAGATTGCGCAGGGGCACGGCCGGCTTGAACCGTTCCCCGAGGGTGCCCAGGACAACACGTTCGTCGTCATCCAGCCCGACCAGGACGATCCCGCGTGGTTCGCCTCAGTCGCGGTCCTGGACCAGGGCGGGTACGAGATCGTCCGCTAGATCGCCTGCCTCCGTCCTGGCGCTATGGCGTGATCCCGTTGGAAGTTGTCATTCACGCCATGACACCTGGGAGTGGCCGACCGCGACGCTGGACCCATGACGAACCCCAATACCGCCACCATGCGCGCCATCCGCCAGGACACCCACGGTTCCCCGAGGTGCTCAAGGAGATCGAACTTCCCCGGCCCGTACCGGGGTTGAGTGAGATCCTGGTCGCCGTCCGCGCGGCCGGCGTCAACCCGACCGACTGGTGGAACCGCGCCCAGCCCATGAGCGCCAACGGCCTGCCCCTGATCCTGGGCTGGGACGTCTCCGGAGTCGTCGAGGCCGACCGCGCCGGCATGCAGGCCATTGCCGACCTCGTCGAGACCGGCGCCCTGCGCGCCCGCATCGAGGCCACCTTCCCGCTCGCCGAGGCCGCCAAGGCCCACGCCCTGGGTGAGACCGGTCGCACCACTGGCAAGATCGTGCTGACCGTGGAGGGGACTGGGAAGGCATAGAGGAGGCTCGACCATGTCCCACTCACCTCTGCCGGGCGTCGAGTTGGTCTCCGGACAGGTGCGGACCTGGGGCCTCGGCCCGGCCGGAGCCTGGGGCGAGTCGGCCGACTGCTTCGGTTAGCGCTTCGTAAGCAGTGTCACTGAGGTTGATCGTCCCGGCGGCGACGTTCTCCTAGGTGGGCCACTTGTGAAGTACCGGGGATGGGCAGCATGTTCGGCGCGCTGCGCAGCAGCCAGGCCAGAGCGAGTTGGGCTGGGGTGGCGTTGTGCTCCCTGGCACGAACCATCCGGTTAAGGGGTGGTCAAGGGGTAAAACGGACACCGCAGGCCGGAGTGAACAGGTCGCGGACAAGGAGTGATCCCGCAGGGTGGCACCCGTCCCGCACGCGCCGGATGCGCGCGGGATGGGCGAACAGCCGCCCACCCCGGCCCTGGTGCCGGAGAAATGCGAGGACACTGTGCCCACGCCGCCCGTGCCTGGTCCTGCCGTACGAGCGTGTGCACCCGCCTGTCCTGCTCGTCTTCCACCAGGTCGGCAAGCGTTCCGCCAAGAGCCAGATGGCGAAGGTCGCCGAACTCACCCGTCCGCACTGGCAAGGCAGCTGGGACCGCGAGGACGGCTTCCACTCCTACGACGGCTGTATCCCGATCGTGGCGACCGCGCTGGAGCGGCTGCGCGAGCACGGCCCGGCCGGGCCCGCGTTCTGGCGCTTCGGCCGCGACCACCGCGAGCGGCTGCTGGACGCGATCGGCAACCCTCCGCCGGGACGCCGCTCTCGCCCACCGCCGCCAGGCCGCCAGGGAAGAGCAACGGCGCCGCGAAGAACAGGAAGCCGCGGCACGCGAAGCCCGGCGCCCCGTCTGCGCGGACTGCGGGCGCAAGTTCAGCGACGACCGATTTTGCGCGGCGTACGGATCACCTCCCTCGCCTCTCCTTGTGGACGGCGGGGGTGCGGTCCGGGACGAGTACGGGGTCGACGGCCGTGGGTGCGAGTGCGCAGCGGCCAGGGGCGTACACGGCTGAAGCAGGTGCGGGGATGTCGGCGATCGCGATCAGGGTTGTCCCGAGCAGGCCTCCATGACATTATGATCGTAATGTGAAAGCTTCGGGAGGTAGTCATGACAGCAAATCGGCCGGTGGCACTCGTGACGGGCGCGTCCTCGGGGCTCGGCAAGGCGACAGCGCACGCACTCGCCGAGGCGGGGTTCGACGTGGTCGGGACGAGCCGGAAGACGTCGGGGAGCACTTCCAGCGGCGGTGTGACGTTCCTCGCCCTCGACGTGACCAGCGACGACTCGGTGAGCAGCGTCGTCCAGCAGGTGATCGAGCGGTTCGGGCGGATCGACGTCCTGGTCAACAACGCCGGGCTCGGCATCGACGGCGCCGCCGAGGAAATCTCCGTCGCCCAGGCGCAGCGCGTGTTCGATGTGAACGTCTTCGGCCTCATGCGCATGACCAAGGCCGTCCTGCCGCACATGCGCGGCCGGGGCCGCGGACGCATCATCAACATCTCCTCCTTGGGCGGGTTCGTCGGCAACCCCTTCATGTCCGTCTACATCGCGACCAAGCATGCGGTCGAGGGCTATACCGAGTCCCTGGACCACGAGATCCGCGAGCATGGCGTTCGGGTCCTGCGCGTCCAGCCCGGCCCCCTCAACACCCCGTTCGACGCGAATTCGGTGCAGGCCGACACCCCTGTGCCGGTATACGCCCACCAACGGGCCATCTACGACGAGGTGATACAGGAGGGGCTGAGGGGCGGCGACGATCCCGCCGTCATCGCCAAGGTGGTCGTCGCGGCAGCGACCGACCGGAAGCCGAAACTGAGCTATCCCGCCGGCTCGCTTGCCCCACGCCTCAAAGTGCTGCGCCGCATCCTCCCCGCCCGGACCTTCGACAAGCTCGTGCGCAAATTCAACCGGATGACCCCCGGACAGCCACGGGCCGGGGATCAGCGTGCGACTCGATCGGCTCGCGCCTGAGAATGATCACGATGCACGTTGACCGTCGCGCGCCCTCGGTGCGGGGTCATTGCCAGTGCCCAGGTGCATGCTGAAACGGATGAGTGCCACATCTGGGACCAGGACGGGCTGATATGGCGGGGCATCCCAATTTCCCGCTGACGCCGGAAGGGCGTCGCCGATTACACGAACGTGTGGCCGCTGGGCGTCCGATCGCGCACGTCGCCGCTGAGGCCGGGATGTCCCGCCGCTGCCTGGCGAAGTGGTACGCCCGCTGGCAAGCGCACGGCGAAGACGGTCTGCTGGATCACTTCTCCCGGCCGGCCAGCAGCCCCAGCCGAAGCCCAGAGGACATCGCGGACCTGGCAAGCGCTGCGGCGGCAGACCAAGCACGGGCCCACTCGCCTTGCCGCCGACCTCAAGCGGCTGCATGGCGTCACGGTCGCGCCAGCCACCGTGTACCGCATTCTCGTGCGGCGAGGACTCAACCGCCTGCGTGACCTCGACCCGCCGACCGGCGAGCAACTGCGCGACGTCATCCGCTACGAGCACGACCGCGTCGGCGACCTGATCCATGTCGACATCAAGAACTCGGCCGACGCCGGAGCGCAGCTGACGTTCGAGGACGCCGTGGAACCAATTCATGAGACACCACATCCAGGACGGCGACGCGTCGGCCGGTGTGTCGCGGCAATACGCCGGCACCGCCGGCAAGGTGACCGACTGCCAGGCGGGCGTGTCCTTGCACCTGGCCTCGGACACCGTCTCGGCGGCGATCGACTGGCGCTTGTTCCTCCCCAAGAGCTGGGATCCCACCTCGCCGCAGGCCGATCCCGCCAAGGCGGCCCGCCGTGAACGGTGCGGCATCCCGCTGGACGTGGGCCATGTCGAGAAGTGGCAACTGGCCCTGGACATGATCGACGAGACCCGGTCCTGGGACGTCGAAGTCCCCTTCGCCGTGGCCGACGGCGGCTACGGAGACACCGCCGTCTTCCGGCTCGGCATGGAAACCGGGCGTTTCGGCCTGGCGCCGGTGGCAGCAAAGCGGTTCAGCAGGTCGGCGGCGACGTTCCGGTCGCCCAGCAGCAACATCCCGGCGCGCAGATGTCAAAGTGAGGCCCCGGCGCACTGGACGAGTTGCTGCCCGGTGATCGCTCCGCCGTCCGGGCCGAGGAGGAACGCGGTCAGGCCGGCGACCTCGTCGGGAGAGACGAACCGACCGAGGGGCGGGTGTGCCGGGGGCGTGCGGGCGCGGCCGGGGTCGGACAGCATCGGAGTGTCGGTCGGGCCGGGGGCGATCACGTTGACGGTGATGCCACGGACGGCCAGTTCCGCGGCCCAGGAGCGCGCGAGCGCGGGCAGGGCGGCCTTGGTCGCGGCGTACTGGCTCTTGCCGGGCACGCCGGTCGCGGTGCGGCTGCCGACGAGGACCACGCGGGCCCCGTCGGGCAGCCGGTCGGCGAGAGTGTCGACGAGGATCGTGGCGGCATGGACGTGTACCCGCCACATCAGTTCGCCGTCGTCGGCGGACAGTTCGCCCAGCGGTGCCGAGCGCTGGAGCCCGGCGGCGTGCACGATGGCGTCAGGGGCGGGTACGCCGTCGAGGATCCGGACCAGCGCGGTGGGCTCGGCCAGATCCGCTGGGAGCCAGGTCAGCCCGGTATGTGGCGCCGGACGGCGGCGGCTGATCCCGGTGATCCGCCATCCCTCCCGCAGCAGGCGACCGCAGATCGCGGCACCGATCCCCGAACTGACCCCGGTGACCAGGGCGTGCCGTGTCTCAGTCATGGCACACCCGCCCGGCCCACGTGCCAGCGTGCTCGGCGCTCTCCGTCAAGGTCATGAGGGCGACGTCCTGTGCTCCGGCTCGGTGGACGGCGGCACCTCGGTCAGTACGACCTCGATGCCGCGCCCGCGCAACTCGGCCACGATCGACGGGTCGGCGCCGTCGTCGGTGACGAGGGTCCAGCCGGCCGGGAGCTTCGCCCAGGCGTGGAAGGGGCGGCGGCCGAGCTTCGCCGCGTGCGCGAGGACGTACACATGGTCGGCGCGGCGGGCCATCAGTTCCTTCAGCCGCGTCTGGCGCAGGTCGGCCTCGCAGATGCCGTGCTCGGGCGAGATGCCGTCGGTACCGAGGAAGACCCGGTCGAAGGTCATCCGTTCCAGTGCGGCCTCGGTCAGCGGACCGACGAAGCCCTGGCTCAGCGGCCGCAGAGTGCCGCCGAGACACTCGACGTGCACCGTCTCGACGTCGGAGAGTTCCTGTAGGGCCGTCAGCCCCGTGGTCGCGACCGTCAGTTCCTTCGCGGAGCGCAGTTCGTGGGCGAGGGCGCCCACGGTCGATCCAGCGTCCAGCAGCACCGTCTCACCGGCGCGCACCTCGAGGGCGGCGCGGCGCGCGATGGCCCGCTTCGCCTCGAACGCCTCGCCCGTACGCTGCCGGAGCGACGCCTCGGGATGGGCGGTCAGGGCCATGGCGCCGCCGTAGGTGCGAGCCAGCCGGCCGTCGGCGGTCAGCTTGGCGAGGTCGCGGCGGATCGTGGAGGGTGTGACACCGAAGCGTCGCGACAACTCCTCCACGCTGGTGAGGCCGGTCGTGGTGGCCACGTACAGGATCCGTTCGCGCCGGGCCTTGGATCCGAGGGGAGGCATCTGTCGTGGAGTCCTTCTCTGCGCGGACTGCGGGCGGCGGTCTCAGCGGACCGCTACGGACGACATCTCGGCTGCCTGGCGCACGGCCTCGACCATGCTACCGGCCTCGGCCACGCCCTTGCCCGCGATGTCGAAGGCCGTTCCATGGTCCACCGAGGTGCGGATGACGGGCAGTCCCACGGTCAGGTTGACGCCCGCCTCGATGCCCAGCACCTTCACCGGGCCGTGCCCCTGGTCGTGGTACATCGCGACGATCAGGTCGTAGTCGCCGCGCCCGGCGAGGAAGAAGGCCGTGTCGGCCGGGAGGGGGCCGCGGGCGTCGATGCCGTCCGCGCGCAGCACGTCGAGGGCGGGGACGATCTTCTCCTCCTCCTCGCCGTAGCCGAACAGTCCGTTCTCACCCGCGTGCGGGTTGATGCCGCAGACGCCGATCACCGGCTTCGCGACACCGGCCCGCACCATCGCGTCGTGACCGCGGCGCACCGTGCGCTCGACCAGGCCCGGCTCGATGCGCCGTACGGCGTCGATCAGGCCGATGTGGGTGGTGACGTGAATGACCTTCACCCGCGGTGTCGACAGCATCATCGACACCTCGTCCACGCCGGTGAGGTGGGCCAGCAACTCGGTGTGGCCCGGGTAGACATGCCCGGCGGAGTGCAGGGCCTCCTTGTTGAGCGGCGCGGTGCAGATGCCGTGCACGGCGCCCTTCAACGCGAGGTCCGCGGCCACCCGTACGTACTGGTAGGCGGCCTCGCCGGCGAGGGCGGACAATTCGCCCCAGGGCAGGTCGGCGGGGAGCAGGTCCAGGTCCACGACGTTGACGCGGCCCGGTGGGAACTCGGCCTCGCCCGGGCCGGTCACGGAGACGATGTCGCAGTCGACACCCAGGATCGCGGCGGCCTGCCGCAGCCGCCCGGCATCACCGATGACGACGGGACGGCAGCGGGCGAGGGTGTCCGGGTGCAGCAGCGCCGGGACGATCACCTCGGGGCCGATGCCCGCGCCGTCTCCCATGGTCACCGCGATGAGCGGCAGCGAACGGTGGTTGTCGGCGGTCGGGATCGCGTTCACCGGGAGGTCTCCTTGCGGTGGGAGGTGGGGGACGTGGGGGAGGCCCGGCCGGAGCGCCGTGGCGATCCGCAGCAGGGAGTCGGTGTCGCCGAAGCTGCCGGGCCGGGTGACGACATGGCGTCCGTCGGGTGTGAGTGCGTGGACGGCGCCGTGGTGGATCTGGCCGAGCGGCGCCAGGTGCGCAACGCCGAGCGCGTCGAGCACGCGGCGGGCGGTCTCGCCACCCGTCAGGACGAGGTCGGCCTCGCCCGCGCGGGCGGCGGCGAGGCGAGCGAGTGCGGACACCAGACGGCGTGCCGAACCGGGCCGGATGCCCGGGCCGCTGTCGATGCTGAGGACGGTGACATCGTCTGACACGTCGTCAAATGAATGCGGTACGGCCGGGGGCGACAGAACGTCGGAGTTCATGACGCCGGAGTCCAGGACGTCGGGGTTCACGGATACATGGCGGGCGCCGCGCTCCGTGAGTTGCGCGATCTGCGCAGGCGCGGAGGGATCGGCGGTGCCGACGACGACCAGAAGGGGCCGTTGCCGGCGTCCCCCGGCCGGAGCCGGAGCCGCTTGTCCCGCCGTGGTTGCGGCCGGCGTCCCCTCGGTACGTCTCAGCAGGCGGCCGACCGCGGCGGCGAGGCCGCTCGTGCCCGTCAGGCGGACGCCGGGCCCGCATGCGAGCGCCGCCTCGGCGATCAGGTCCAGGTCGGCGTCCGTCTCGGCGTCGCACACCGGAAGGTGTCCGGCGGTGATCGCCGCGCGCAGCACGGCGGGCAACGCGTCGCCCCGTACCGCTTCCAGCGGGACGAGCGTCGTACGGGCGTCCCCGAGCGCGGCGGAGATCGAGGGCGGGGGCGCGGTGCTCTCCGCCCGCCAGGCGTCCGTGGTGTGCAGGGGGACGCCGTCGAGATGGACGACACCGCCGCGGACCGTGCGGCCGAGGGCGGGCAGGGCGGTGGCGACGACGACGCCCTCGGCGCCGTCCACGCAGGCGACCGTCTCGGCGGCGAGGTTGCCCCGCAGCAGTGAGTCGGCCTTCTTCAGCACCAGAACGTCCGGGGGCACGGCTCGCAGCGCCTCGCGTACGCGCCGGGCCGCGTCGGCCGCGGGCAGGCACCGGCAGTCGAGGTCGACCACGACGGCCTTGCCGTCCTGCGGCGGGTCCCATGGTGCGGGACCGAGCACGATCCGGCCCGGCAGGCCGAGCGCCACCGCGGTCTCCGCCGCCCCGGACAGGTCGTCGGCGAGCGCGAGGACACGTCGCGCGACCCGCTCGTCTCGGCGGGGGGCGGGGGAGGGGAAGGGCACATCATCCTCCTGGGCCGGTGGTCGGAGAGAGACACGCGGGGCGGCCTCGGCGCTCGATGATGGCACATCTTGCGCGATGTGCGCGAGACCTCTTGCGTGATCCGCGCAACCGTGGAACGGTTTCCGGCGCGACAGAAACCGACGGCAACCGACGGCCTCCTGCGGGACCGGACGCCGTCCCGAGCCGGTCGCCGCACAGAAACCCCGAGAGGTCGACGATGACCCGAACTCCTCCGAGTGAGACGCCCAGCCGTCGCACCCTGCTGCGCTGGGGCGCCGCGGGCGGCGCCGGTCTCGCTCTCTCCCCGCTGGCCGCCTGCGCCGGACCCACCGGCGCCCCCGGCCCCGGCACCCTCACGCTCGGGCTGAACCGCTCGCTGGTCAGCCTGGACAACAAGCTCAACCAGTTCGACGCCGCGGTGACCGTGCAGCGGGCCGTGCGTCAGGCCCTCACGGCCATCGGTCCGGACATGCGACTCACACGGGTCCTCGCCGACCGGTTCGAGATGACCGCGCCGACCACCTGGAGCGTCCGGCTGCGCGACGGGATCCGCTACTCCGACGGCCGGCCCGTGACCGTCGACGACGTGGCCACCGCGGTGCGGCTGTACGGAGACGTCGCCGGCTCGTTCATCCTCGGCCTGTTCCCCGAACTCCCCGAGGTCGAGGCGACGGGCGAACGCACCTTCCTGCTCCACACCCGCGAACCGGTGCCCATCCTGGACCGGCTGATGGCCAACATCCTCATCACCCCGGCGAAGGACAACCGGCCCGAGGAACTCCGCTCCGGCGTCGGCACCGGCCCCTACCGGGTGACCGGCGCCAACAGCGGCGCGGGCGAGTACACCCTGGCCCGCGTCCCGGAGTACTGGGGCGGGCGGCCGCCCGTCGAACGGGTCCGGGTCCGCTTCGTACCGGAGGAGTCGAGCCGGGTCGTCGCCCTGCGCAGCGGCGAACTGGACGTCATCGACACCATCACCCCCGACTCCGCCGAACAGCTCACCGGGCTGCCAGGCGTGCACCTGGAGCAGACGGCCGGGGTGCGGATCTGCCAGCTCTTCTACAACTTCCGCAAGCCGAAGAAGCACCCGCTCGCCGACGCCCGGGTGCGCCAGGCGCTGACGTACGCCATCGACGGCGAGTCCCTCGTCCGGGACGTGCTCACCGACTCGGCCGAGCCGGCCCGGGGAGTCGTCCCCCTCAGTCTCCAGGGCGCCGAACGCACCGGCCGCTTCGCCCACGACCCCGCACGGGCGCGGAAGCTGCTCAGGTCCCTGGGCGCCGACAGGCTGCGGATCAAAATCATCTGGGAGTCGGGCGAGTTCGCCGCGGACGCCTCCGTGATGGAGGCCGTCGCGGAGATGCTGAAGGAGGTCGGTGTGCGCGCCACCCTGCAGCAGTTCGAGCCCGGCGGCGACATCCTCAAGTGGCGCCAGGGCAAGGGAGGCGACTGGGACGTCATCGGCAACGGCTTCCCCGGCACCACCGGCCAGGCCACCACCATGCTGCAGGCGATGTACGCGGGCACGGCCGAGGACGAGCGCACCGGTGACGCGTTCATGGGCTACGTCATCCCCGCCATCGCCCGACAGCTGTCCGACGCGGCCACCGAGACCGACCCCGCCACCCGTGACCGCAAGCTGGCCGCCGCCCAGCACGCCGTCTGGGACACCTGGCCGGCCATGTGGGCCTTCGTGCCGAAGACCGTGCTCGCCCGCCGCGCCCGCGTCGACGGCGTCCGGCTGCTGCCGATCAACTCCTACGACCTGACCGCCGTACGGCTGGAGGGCTGAGCCGTGACGAAGTACCTCGCCCGCCGTCTCGGCCAGAGCCTGCTGACCGTCTTCCTGACCATTTCCACGGTCTTCGTGCTGGTCCGGCTCGCCCCCGGAGACCCGGCCGCCGCATACGCGCCGCCGAGCGCCACCACCGCCGACCTGGAGCGGATCCGCGCCCAGTTCGGCCTCGACAAGCCATTGATCACCCAGTACGGGATCTTCCTGCGCGACCTGCTGAACGGCGATCTCGGCACCAGCTTCTCCTTCCGCGACTCCGCCCTCAGCGTGGTCCTGGACCGCATGCCGTACACGATCACGCTCTCCCTCGCGGCGATCGCCGTCACCGTGGCCGTCGCGGTCCCGCTGGGCGTGTGGATGGCCCGCCGCGCCGACACCTCGCGCGAACTCGGCGCCAACGTCCTGACCATCACCGGACAGTCCATGCCGGACTTCTGGACCGGCGTGATGCTGCTGACCGTCTTCGCCGTGCTGCTGCCGGTGCTGCCCGCCTCCGGCTTCACCTCCTGGAGCGGCCTCGTCCTGCCGACCCTCACCATCGCGATCCTCCAACTCGCCCTCGTCTCACGGCTCGTACGCCGCGAGATGACCACGGCACTCGCCTCGCCGTACATCACCGTGGCCCGCTCGCGCGGTGTCTCCGAACGGGCCCTCACCTGGCGGTACGCCCTCGCCAACTCGTCCGTCCCGCTGGTCACCGCGGTCGGCACCCGCTTCGCGGCACTGCTCAACGGCGTCGTGCTGGTCGAGGTCGTCTTCGGCTGGCCCGGCGTCGGTTCCCTCGTCGTCCGCGCCCTGGAGACCCGCGACTACCCGCTCATCCAGGCAACCGTCCTGGTCACGGCGACCCTCGCCATCCTCGTCCAGCTCCTCGTCGACCTCGCCTACCCGCTCCTCGACCCGCGGGTCCGACTCGGAAAGGCGGCCTGACCATGTCCGCCACACTCACACCGTCCGCCGGCAGCACCCGGTCCAGTGCCGTCACCGCCCGGCACCTGGCCCGCGCCACCGCCACCAGGCAGCGGCGCAGCGCCCGCTTCAAGCTGTGGGCGGGAGCCGTGTGCACCGCGCTGGTCGCCCTGCCGGTGGCCCTCGCGAGCCTGCTGCCGCTGCCGGACCCGGACGCCCAGAACCTCGCGGGGCGCCGGATGCCGCCGCTCACCGACGGGCACCTGTTCGGCACCGACCAGCTCGGACGCGATCTGCTCTCCCGCATCCTGCACGGCGGCCAGGTGTCGCTGACCGTGGGCATCCTCGCCGTCGTCGTCTCCGGGCTCATCGGGATCGCCGCGGGCTCGGCGGCCGGCTACTTCGGGGGCTGGATCGACACGGTCGTCAGCCGGCTCCTCGAAGCCCAGATGGCGCTGCCCCTGCTGATGATGCTGCTGCTCGTCGTGGCCCTCTTCGGCCCGTCGGTCACCGTCATCACCTGCGTGATCGCGATCGCCCAGTGGCCGGAAGTGGCCCGGCTGACCCGCTCCCTGGTCCTCGTCGAACGCGAGAAACCGTATGTGGCGGCCGCCCGTCTGCTCGGTATGCGCAGCTGGTCGGTCCTGGGACGGCACATCATCCCCAACGTCCTGCGCCCCGCGAGCCTGGTGGTCCTGCTGCTGCTCGCCCAGGCCGTGCTCCTGGAGAGCGCCCTCAGCTTCCTGGGCGCCGGACCCCAGCGGCCGTTCGCCACCTGGGGCCGCATCATCTCCGACGGCCAGGACTACATCACCACCTCCTGGTGGCTGGTCACGCTCCCCGGCCTGGTCATCGCCCTCCTCGTGGTCGGCGTCAACCTCCTGGGCGACGGCCTGCGCGACCGCATCCGTACGACAAAGCCCGCGAAGGGAGCCTGAGCCATGACCAGCGACACCTCGCCGGCCTCCGGCGCCCAGCTGCCGGCCTCCGGCTCCCTGCTGGAGGTCGAGGACCTGCAGATCGAACTCGTCACCCATCGAGGCGTGGTCCGTGCCGTCGACGGCGTGAGTTTCACCGTCGGACGCGGCGAGACCGTCACGCTCATCGGGGAGTCCGGCTCCGGCAAGTCCACCACGGCGATGGGCGTGCTGCGGCTGCTGCCCGAAGGACTCGCCGTGCTGTCGGGCACCGCCCGCATCGGCGGCGAGGACGTCGTGACCGACCCCGGGGCGGCCCGGCGGGCGCGCGGCCGTACCGTGTCCCTCATCCCCCAGGACCCGATGGCCGCGCTCAGCCCCGTCCACACCGTGGGTCGGCAGCTCGGCGAGGCCCTCCGGCTGCGTCACCCCGGCCTGTCCCGGGCCGAGGCCCGCGAGCGCGGCACACACCTGCTGGACCAGGTACGGATCAGCAAGCCCGAAACGCGCTGGAAGGCGTACCCGCACCAGTTCTCCGGCGGCATGCTCCAGCGCATCCTCATCGCCGTCGCGCTGGCCGCCGAACCGCAACTCCTGGTCGCCGACGAACCCACCTCCGCCCTGGACGCCACCGTCCAGGCGAGCGTCCTCGACCTGCTGATGGACCTTCAGGAACGCACCGGCGTGGGCATGTTGATGATCACCCACGATCTAGGCGTCGCCCGGCTGGTGTCCGACCGCATCCACGTCATGAAGGAGGGCCGGTTCGTCGAGTCGGGGCCGGCGCAGCAGATCGTCGAGCGGCCCGCACACCCGTACACCGGGAAACTGCTCGCGGCCGTCCCGAGCCTCGGGCCCTGGGACGAGGACGGGCTCGACGACCACACCGCCCAGCCCGAGCAGGAAGGCAGGGCCGCCCGATGAGCCGGCCAGCAGTGACACCGGACGCGGCCGACACGGCCGCCGCCGACGCGTCGGCGTTTCTCGCCGTCGAGGACCTCGTCGTCGACTACCCCACGCCCGCCGGCCCCGTGCGCGCCGTCGACCACGTCAGCTTCAGCGTGCCCCGCGGCGGCTCACTCGCCGTCGTCGGCGAGTCGGGCAGCGGCAAGTCGACCATCGCCTGCGCGATCGTACGGCTGCTCAAGCCCGCCTCCGGGCGGATCGTGCTGGACGGCACCGACCTCGCCGCGCTGCCCGAGCGGCGCCTGAGGCCGCTGCGGCGCCGCGTCCAGATGGTCTTCCAGGATCCCTACGGATCCCTCGCCCCGCACCTGACCGCCCTGGAGATCGTGGCAGAACCGCTGCGCGTCGCGGGTGTGAAGGACAAGACCGAACGGCGCCGCCGCGCCACCGGACTGCTCGACCGCGTAGGGCTGCCGGCCACGGCACTCGAACGACGGCCCGCCGAGTTCTCCGGCGGACAGCGCCAGCGCATCGGCATCGCCCGCGCCCTGGCCTCGGAACCCGACCTGCTGGTGTGCGACGAGGCCACCTCGGCCCTCGACGTGTCCGTGCAGGCCCAGGTCCTCGATCTGCTGCGCGAACTGCGGGAGGAGACCGGCATCACGTACATCGTCATCGCCCACCACCTCGGCGTGGTACGCGAGATCAGCACCGACGTCGTCGTCCTGAAGGCGGGACAGATCGTCGAACGCGGCCGTACCGCCGACGTCCTCGCCGCCCCCGCCGAGCCCTACACCCGCGCGCTGCGCCGCGCCGCCCTGGACCCCACGGCGATCAGGGGACTCAAACCCCGCACCCGGGCGGCCTCGACGACACCATCGCCGGAGCCGCGCCCGCCCCACACCCCCCTGACCGCCCCACCGGAAGGAACCGGCAAGTGACCACCGGCATCGAACTGCCGAACGTACCCGTGCCCCTGTCCCGGCTCGTCCTCGGCACCATGACGTTCGGGGACACCGTCGACCGGGCCGGCGCCGCGGACATGCTCGCGACGGCGCTGGAGGCCGGCATCACCGGCGTGGACACCGCGAACGGCTACGCCGGCGGCGAGAGCGAACGCATCCTCGCCGAGCTGCTCCCCGCCCACCGCGACCGGATCGTGCTCGCCACCAAGGCCGGCATGCCGCACCCCGACCAGGCAGAGCACGCCCCGCTGTCCGCCCCCGGCCTGCGGGCCGCCCTGGAAGGCAGCCTCAAGCGACTCGGCACCGACCGCGTCGACCTGTTCTATCTGCACCAGCCCGACCGGGCCACACCCCTCGCCGAGACCCTCGCCACCGTCGCCGAGTTCGTCGCCGAGGGGAAGGTCCTCGCGCTCGGCGTCTCCAACTACGCCGCCTGGCAGATCGCCGAACTGGTGCGCGTCGCCGACGAGGTGGGTGCCCCACGCCCGGTCGTCGCCCAGCAGCTGCACAATCTGCTCGCCCGCCGGATCGAGGAGGAGTACGTCGAGTACGCAGCCGTCACCGGTCTGCGCACCATGGTCTACAACCCGCTCGGCGGCGGCCTCCTCACCGGACGGCACCGCTACGAGAAGGCCCCCGAGGCCGGCCGGTTCGCCGACTCCCGGCTCGCGGACATGTACCGGCAGCGCTACTGGGATCCGCGCCTGTTCGCCGCGGTCGCCGACCTGACCCGTATCGCCGAGGGCGCCGGCGTCCCGCTCGCCGAACTGGCCCTGCGCTGGCTCCTCGACCGGGACTCGACCGACGCCCTGCTGCTCGGCGGTTCCCGCACCGAGCACCTGCGCGCCAACCTCGCCGCCGCGCAGGCCGGACCGCTGCCCCCCGACGTGACCGCCGCCTGTGACGAGGTCGGCGCCGGCCTGCGCGGCCCCATGCCCGCCTACAACCGCTGAGCCCGTACGCGACTTCGACGCCCCCGCCCCGCCCCCGCCCCCTGCGAAGGAACACCTGCCCATGACCCCCGCAGAGTTCACCGCCGCCCTGCGCGCCCGCGAGCAACTGCTCGGCTACTGGTGCCTGATGGACGCGCCCGTGGCCACCGAACGCATCGCCCGCCTCGGTTACGACTACGTCGCCCTGGACGCCCAGCACGGCCTCTTCGGCTACTCCGGCATGCTCAACAACCTCCTCGCGATCGACAGCCGGGGCTCCACGGCCGTCGGCCTGGTCCGGGTGGAGGCCAACGACCCCGCCCCGATCGGCCGTGCCCTCGACGCGGGCGCGACCGGAGTGATCGTGCCGCTGGTCGACACGGCCGCGCAGGCCGCCGAGGCCGTGGCCGCGGTCCGCTACCCGCCCCTCGGCCGGCGCTCCTACGGTCCGATGCGCTCGGCGCTGAGGATCGGCCCCGACCCGGCCGACACGCACGACACCACGGTCGTCCTCGCCATGATCGAGACGGCCGAAGGACTCGCCGACGTCGAGGCGATCTGCGCGACGCCGGGCCTCGACGGCGTCTACGTCGGCCCCTCCGACCTGCGCATCGCCCTCGGCGGCGCCTCCTCCACGGACCCGAACCTGGCCGACGCCTTCGAGGACGCGCTCGGCACCGTACGCGAGGCGGCGGCGGCCGCCGGAATCGCCGCGGGCATCCACAACCCGGACGGGGCGAGCGCCGCCAAGCGCCTCGCCGAGGGCTTCACGTTCGCGACCGTCGCCTGCGACCTGGTGCACCTGGAACAGACCGCCCGCCAACACTTGGCCGCTGCCCGGACCTCTGGAGAGGCACTGTGACGAACCGGCTCCTCGACGGCTTCGACCGCACCGACACCACGCTGCCCGCACCGACCGTGCAGAGCCACGCCGCCAATCTCACCGTGCTGCCCGGCGGGGACCTCGGCTGCGTCTGGTTCGGCGGCACGCAGGAGGGCATGGCGGACATCAGCGTGTGGTTCTCCAGGCTCGCGCCCGGCACCACGACATGGACGGAGCCCGTCCGCCTCTCGGACGACCCGGCACGCTCCGAGCAGAACCCCGTGCTCTTCCCCATGCCCTCGGGCACCCTGTGGCTGCTGCACACCGCCCAGCGCGGCGGAGACCAGGACACCGCCGAGGTACGGCTGCGCGTCAGCCACGACCAGGGCACGACCTGGGAGGCGACCCGCACCCTGTTCCCCGCGACCCCGGGCGTCGGCGGCGTCTTCGTCCGCCAGCCACCTGTCGTCCTGCCCACCGGCCGCCTGCTGCTGCCCGTCTTCCGCTGTCGGACCGCCCCCGGCGAGAAGTGGTCGGGCGACCTCGACACCAGCGCCGTCATGATCAGCGACGACGACGGCGGAACCTGGTCCGAGCAGCCCGTGCCCGGCTCCACGGGCCTGGTCCACATGAACGTCCACCGGCTGCCGGACGGCTCCCTGCTCGCCCTCTACCGCAGCCGCCGCGCCGACGCCGTGCACCGGTCCGTGTCGCTGGACGACGGCGACACCTGGAGCGAGCCGCAGCCGCTCGGTCTGCCGAACAACAACTCCTCGATCCAGTACATCCCGTTGGCCGACGGCCGCCTGGCCCTCGTCTACAACCACAGCAGCGCCGCCGACGCGACCGCCCGCCGAGTCTCCCTCTACGACGAGATCGACGACACGGGCTCACTCGCCGACGGCAAGGCCCCGGACGGCTCGGTGACGACGGCGGTACGGCAGACCCCCTCGACCGCGTTCTGGGGTGCCCCCCGCGCGCCGCTCAGCCTCGCCCTCTCGTCCGACGGCGGCCTGACCTGGCCGCTGCGCGCCGACCTCGTGACCGGCGACGGCTACTGCCTCACCAACAACTCCCGCGACGGCCTCAACCGCGAACTGTCCTATCCCTCGATAGCGCAGACACCGGACGGCGCCCTCCACATCGCCTACACACACCACCGAAAGGTCATCCGCCACATCAGGCTCACCCCGCAGAGCGCGAGGGGATTGGCACCGTGGGGTGGCCGCTTTTCCGCGACTTAGGGCACGCAGAGGGCGCACCGCTCCCAAATTGGACTAGACAACAAGCAAACCCCAGGTCGCTGACCTGGGGTTTCAATCTGGAGCGGGTGACGAGAATCGAACTCGCGCTCTCAGCTTGGGAAGCTGATGTTCTACCATTAAACTACACCCGCGTAAGACGCCAGCTGAGCGGCGTCGGAAACGCGGATTCACTGTACCTCATGCCAGGCCCCCGGCGCCGAAGCCGTGGGGCCTGTGGTGGTTTCAGGGGATGGGCAGGGGGTGGACAGGGCTGCGGGGGGCGGGAGTTGGGGCGTACGGTGGAGGGGTGGGAGAGGGTGTGGGCGGGAGCGGGGTGCCGCCTGGAGGGCCGTTCCGTTCGTCCCGTAATGTGGCGTTTCACGTCAGTCAGACGCGGCTCTTGGGGAAGGGACTCTGAGGACTTGATGGAACGCAGCACCGTCGTCCGTTGTGCCGAAGGGCACGTGTTCAGCACCGCCTCGCTTCCGATGCAGCAGGCCGAGCGGCTCGGCCCCGGCCGGCTGATCCGCTGTCCGCGCTGTGCCCGGCTCCGCAGCGTCGTGCCGGTGGCCATGGAGAAGCGGTAACCGGACGGCAAGCGGTAAGTGGTGAGCGGCAACCGCAGCTACACCTCGTAGGGGCCCGTCACAGTCCTCGGACAGTCCGTGGATTGTGGCGGGCCCCTACGCTCTGCGTATCCTCAGGTCGTGCTTCTCTCAGACAAGGACATCCGGGCCGAGATCGACTCCGGGCGGGTCCGGATCGATCCGTATGACGATTCCATGGTGCAGCCGTCGAGCGTCGACGTGCGGCTCGACCGCTACTTCCGGGTGTTCGAGAACCACCGTTACCCGCACATCGACCCCTCCATCGAGCAGGCCGACCTCACGCGGCTCGTCGAGCCCGACGGGGACGAGCCGTTCATCCTGCATCCCGGGGAGTTCGTGCTGGCGAGTACGTATGAGGTGATATCGCTTCCCGATGATCTCGCGTCGAGGCTCGAGGGGAAGAGTTCTCTAGGGCGGCTCGGGCTTGTCACTCATTCCACCGCCGGGTTTATCGACCCTGGGTTCTCCGGGCACGTCACCCTTGAGCTGTCCAATCTCGCCACGCTTCCCATCAAGCTGTGGCCGGGAATGAAGATCGGCCAGCTGTGCATGTTCCGGCTCAGCTCGCCCGCCGAATTCCCTTACGGCTCCGAGCGGTACGGATCCCGTTACCAGGGCCAGCGCGGGCCCACCGCCTCGCGGTCCTTCCTCAACTTCCATCGGACCCAGGTCTGAGGGCGGCGGGCCGGCATGAGCGACGTACGCGAGAATCTCAGCTACGAGCAGTTCGGTGCGGCGGTACGGGAGTTGGCGCAGGCCATCGCAGATGACGGGTACGAGCCCGATCTCGTCCTCTCCATTGCCCGTGGGGGTGTTTTCGTCGCGGGCGGGCTTGCGTACGCGCTCGACTGCAAAAATCTTCACCTGGTGAATGTGGAGTTTTATACGGGAGTCGGGACGACTCTCGACATGCCCGTCATGCTCGCGCCCGTTCCGAATGTCGTCGACTTCACCAATAAGAAAGTGCTCATCGCCGATGACGTTGCCGACACCGGCAAGACGCTGAAGCTCGTGTACGACTTCTGCCTCGATCATGTCGCCGAGGTGCGGTCCGCCGTGATCTACGAGAAGTCGCAGTCGCTGGTGAAGTGCGAGTACGTGTGGAGGCGGACCGATGAGTGGATCAACTTTCCGTGGAGCGTCCAGGAGCCGGTTGTGAAGAGGGCCGCCGGACAGCACCAGGTCCTCGACGCCTGACCGCCCGCCTATGACCGTCTACTCGGCGATCTCCGTGCGCTCCCACCACTCGTAGACCGGCAGCTTTCCCTCCGCCGTGTCCTGGCGTCGTGACGTCGGGCGGAAGTGTTCGTAGCCGCCGCGGTGCAGGATCTTCAGGTCCTCTCCTGCGGGGGCCGTGACGGGGACGATCCTCTCGGGCAGGTCGTCGGGGCCGCCCTCGAGGGCGGCCAGGGCTGCTTTCTGTGACGTAGTGCCCTTGTCGCTGTTGCCTGTCTTGGTGGCCATGTCTCCAGAGCTCCTGTGGTTCCACGATCTTCAGTCGCCCCGCGGCAGGCAGATCACCGGGATCCGCTGGACGAGGTTGTTGCCGAAGCCGCCGCGGTTCCAGGGCTGGTCGAGGGGTTGGGTGTGGCCCGCGGCGTCGGTGGCTCGGGCGGTCAGTACGTGGGTGCCGGGGGCGGCGGTCCATGTCGTACGCCAGCTCCGCCACGCCCATGCGCTGCCATTGAGCCCTTTGTCGTCGGGCTCGTCCTCGAGAGCGGCCTCGGTCCAGGTGTCGCCGTCGTCCGTGCTCACCTCGACCTTCGTCACCTGGGCGTGGCCCGACCAGGCGCGGCCCTCCAGGGGCACGGGGCCGGGGCGTACGACGCGGGTGCGAGACATGAAGTCCGGGAAGCCCGGCGGGATCATCAGGGCCCGCGGGGCGATCCGGGTGACCGGTTCGCCGGGGTCGTCGGGGTTGTCGGCCGACCGGCGGTAGCGGTAGGCGACCGTCTGCTGGAATCCCGTGAAGGGCGTGCTGGTCAGGGTGATGTCGCGGAGCCATTTCACATGGGCCATGCCGTACCAGCCGGGCACCACGAGGCGTACGGGGTGGCCGTGCTGCGGTGGCAGTGGGGCGCCGTTCATCTCGTACGCGACCAGCACCTCGGGGTCGTCGGCGGTGGCGTCGGAGAGGGGGAGGCTGCGCTGGTAGTCCTGCTCTACGCCGCGTTCCACGCCGTGGTCGGCGCCGGTGAACACGGCCTCGACGGCGTCCGGCTCGACTCCGGCCTCGGCGAGCAGCGTACGCAGCGGGACCCCGGTCCAGTCGGCGGTACCGACCGCCTCCACCAGCCAGGGCTGGCTCACGGGCCGCGGGGTGAGCCGGGCCCGGCCGTTGCCCGCGCACTCCATCGTCACCCGGTGCGTGACGGCCGGGAACGAGCGCAGGGTCGCCATGTCCAGGGTCAGCGGTGTGCGTACGCGGCCCCGCACGGCGAGCGTCCAGTCCTCTGCGCCGGCGGCGTCGACGGTGGGGATGTCGTAGTGGACGAGTACGTAGTGCAGTCCGGGCGGCGTGACCTCGTACCGCAGCGCCTCCAGCGGCAGCCCGTGATTGCGGGCCGCGAGAGCGAGTTCCTCCGCGCTGATCCCCTCGGCGGGCTCGGCCACGCGCGCCGGTGCGCTGACGGCTCGTAGCGCGCTGATGTGCGGGTCGGTGGCGTGAGCGGCGTGGGCGTCACCGGCGTGCTCGAGGCTTGCGTGGGCGTCGCCGATGGGGCCGTCGTGCGGCACGATGCGTTCAGCCTGGCGCTCGGCTTGCTCATCCCGCGCGGCCTGTACGTCGCGTGCGTCGCGTCCGTCCATGCGTCCATCGTGCGCTTGCGAGCCGTGTCACGCGAGACCAACCGGCCCGGGAAATGCCGCGGCGCA